>CAVFUV010000013.1:0-16808 GCA_963625735.1 bacterium | reverse complement strand
AGACGGAGACCTGTTCAAAGTCACGGTATCGTTTCCATTGGCGGAGTAGACAGGCAAAGCAAGATAAAAAGGGTGGAGCCGGATTGAGTGGCCGGTATCCGGTATTCAGTGGCCGGTAACTAAGGAAGGCACAAAGTGCCTTAGATTATAATGCTTCGCAAAAAATAAATTTAAGATGTATATTTAAGATGAATGACGGCAGAGCTTATATAATTCAAGTCCGAAGGACTTCCTTCACCGGATACCGGATACTGACCACTGGCCACTTTTTCCGTAAAGTCATGTAGCCTACAATTAAAATTAAGAATAGTTACTATTAAAACCCTGAATATACCAACCCCCTTTTCTTTGTTGACATAGTTCAAAATTAATGATAAGATTAGTGCATATTAACCAAACGCAATGATGGTGTTATGCATCGGACAGAGTTTTTCAGAGAGTCGGCGGCAGGTGTGAGCCGATAAATTTCCCCGAAAAGCAGTCTCGCACCGTAGCGGTTATTCCGAATAAAGTAAGAATAAACGGGTATGCCCGTTACAGCACAAGGGTTTATATGAATCCGATAAAGCGGCACTGAATGTGCAACGCGGGTGGTACCGTGGTCTGAGATCACCCCGCAGAGATGATTTATTTTGTCTCTGCGGTTTTTTTATTTTTATTATCGAAAGGGCTGAAGCACTTATGAGAAAAATCACAGTTGCGGAGCAGACACTTAAGCTGCTCAACGAAAGCGGAAAAACTCCTCTGTTATTCAGAGAAAAAACTGCAATAGCGTCATGCATAGACAAATACGGTGCGGACATAATCGAACTGGGGCAGATTAAAAAACTTCGTGAAGATACAATTGTTTTCAGAACGATTTCTTCCGTTGTCGCAAACAGCGCTGTGTGCGTCACAGCGGGTGTTGACGAAGAGAGCATAAAAAACGCGTGGGAGTGCGTTAAGGACGCCAAAAATCCCATTATACAGATTGAACTCCCGGTGTCTGCCGTCACAATGGAATATACCTATCACGCCAAGGACGACAAAATGGCGACAATGATTGAGAGTGCCGTTTCAAAGGCGCGTTATTACTGCGAGACGGTCGAATTTTCGGCAAAGGACGCAACAAGAGCCGACCCCGAATTTCTCAAGAGAGCCGTTGCAACAGCCGTAAATGCCGGTGCGTCGTTTATCACACTGTGCGACGACGAAGGCAGCTGTCTGCCCGATGAAATTGCGGACATAGTTAAAAATGTGATTTCCGTATGTGACAGGCCCGTTTTTGTAAAGCCTTCGGATAAACTCAAAATGGCGACAGCATGTGCCTTATATGCAGTTAAGGCAGGTGCCGCAGGCATAAAAAGCGCCGTATCGGGCAGTGACGCGTTAAGCACAGCCGCTTTTGCCGAGGTAATGCGTTCTCAGGGCGAGAAAAATTCGGTTGAATGTGCCCTTAAAATGACCGAGATAAAGCACGACATTAAAGAGCTTATAAAAACAGTCGGCAGACCGATTGAAGACTTGTCCCATGAAGAAGCGACACAGGGCGAAGACATTTATCTTGATTTGTCAAGCACCTTGACGGATGTGGGGGATGCCTCAAAGCGTCTGGGTTACACATTGTCGGCAAATGACACAGGTGAAGTATATAAGGCGTTAAAGCGTGTCTGCGAAAAGAAAAACGCTGTCGGCGGCAAGGAGCTTGAAGCGATTATCGCGTCAAGTGCGATGCAGGCACCGTCCGTCTATCACCTTGAGAGCTACAACACCTCAAGCGGCAACAAGTCGGGCGCAATGGCGAGCATTACACTTATAAAGAATGACGAAAAGCTCATTGGAGCGGCTGTCGGCGACGGCCCTATCGATGCGGCTTTCAAGGCGATTGAACAGTGCATCGGCTTCCATTATGAGCTGGACGCATTCCGCATTCAGGCTGTCACAGAGGGCAAGGAGGCTTTGGGCGCCGCACTTGTCCGTCTCAGAAATGACGGCAGAGTCTATTCCGGCAACGGTCTTTCTACGGACATTGTCGGGTCAAGCATACGAGCCTATGTTAACGCTCTCAACAAAATTGCCTCGGAGGAGGAAAATTCATGAAGCTCTCTTTTTCAACGGATTTTGTAAAACAGCCGTCCTTCAAGTCGCTTTGCGCCTTTGCCTACGACTACGGCTATGCGGGATTTGAAATAGCGGACGCCATAAAAGAACGCTCCGAGCATTTTGACAGCATCATGCGTCCCGACAAAACACAGGACTCAAAACGCAAGCTTGTTAACAGGGGGCTCGGAATTTCGGCACTGACATACCCTGTCCCCGCTGACAGCGAAAAAGCAAGCGTAAGAGACATATGCGCATATATCGACATGGCACGTGTGTCCGGTGCGGAATTTGTAATATTAAGCGTAGATAAAATTGAAGACATAAATACATTTGTCGAAAAGCTCTCCCCCGCCGTCGAAAAAGCTGAAAAAGAGGACGTTGAAATTCTGTTTGAAACCTCCGGATTCTGTGCGGATACCAAAAATCTGCTGACACTCTTCAACGCGTTTTCTTCGACCGTCCTGGGAGCGGCGTGGAACATTCGAGAAACATTTTTCACGGCACACGAAACAGCCGACGACACCATAACATCCCTCGGCGCGTACATAAGATTTGTTCGTCTGGGCGACAGAAAAGACGGCAGAAACGTGCTTATTGGCGAAGGCGATTTGCCCGTTTCGGACTTTCTTAACGCCCTCAGTTCCCTTAACTATGAGTCGTTTATTTCCGTTGAGAAAAATGACGAGATAGACGACCCCGATATTGTGCTGACACACTTTTCTAACTTTCTGACTTCAATTTCCGCCGACAGAACACCCACTGCGGCTGTTTACCGCAACCGTGCGGGCACAGGCGTTTTTCCGTGGAAGAAATATGACATTCTCGAAAAGACCTTCGGGCAGGTTCTTGACACTCTGGCTGACACCTATCCCGATCAGACGGCTTTCAGATACACAACGCTCGACTACACAAGAACATATTCACAGTTCAGGCGTGACGTTGACGCTGTTGCGGCATCGTTTATTTCACTCGGAGTAAAGCCGGGTCACCATGTTGCCGTGTGGGCGACAAATGTTCCCGAGTGGTTTCTGGCGTTCTGGGCGGCGACAAGAATAGGCGCGGTGCTTGTAACCGTCAACACGGCGTACAAAACGCATGAGATAGAATATCTGTTAAGACAGTCCGACACCCACACGCTTATAACAATCGAGCAGTGCAAGGACACAAACTACGGCGATATAATTCTTGACCTGTGTCCCGAGCTTAAAGACACAAAGCCCGGCACTCCCCTTTACGCAAAACGTCTGCCGTTTTTAAGAAACGTTATAACCGTCGGCTTCTCCGCTCCCGGCTGCCTTACATGGGAAGAGATGCTCGAAAAAGGCACAGCAGTTCCGCATGAAGAAGTCATACGCCGAGCGAGCCTTGTAAAGCCCGACGACGTTGCCAATATGCAGTACACTTCAGGCACAACGGGCTTCCCCAAGGGCGTCATGCTCACGCACAGAAATATAATAAACAACGGCAAGATAATCGGCGACAGAATGGACCTGTCAACCGCCGACAGAATGATGGTTCAGGTGCCCATGTTCCACTGCTTCGGAATGGTGCTTACAATGACATCGATTATGACGCACGGCGGAACACTCTGCCCGCTGCCGTACTTTTCGCCCCGTTCGTCGCTGTCCTGCATAAACAAAGAGAGAATAACATGCTTCAACGGCGTGCCGACAATGTTCCTTGCCATGTTCAATCACCCCGATTTCGCGAAAACGGATTTTTCGTATATGAGAACGGGCATTATGGCAGGCGCGAACTGCCCGCCGGAGCTTATGAGAAGAGCCGCGGCAGAAATGAACATGACCGAGATTGTGTCCGTTTACGGTCAGACGGAATCCTCCCCCGGATGCACAATGGGCGAAGTAAACGAGGACCTTGACCACAGAGTCGAAACGGTCGGTTCGGCATTCCCCGGGGTCGAATGCAAGATAATAGATCCCGAAACGGGCAAGGACCTCCCGGACGGCGAAAACGGCGAATTTGTGGCGAGAGGCTTCAACATAATGAAGGGCTATTACAAAATGCCCAAGGCCACAAAACAGACGATAGACAAAGACGGCTGGCTTCACACGGGCGACATCTGTTCACGCACGCCCGACGGCTACTACAAGGTCACAGGACGCCTTAAGGATATGATTATCAGAGGCGGCGAAAATATTTACCCCAGAGAAATTGAGGAATTTTATCTTACAAACGAAAAAATCCGAGATGTATCCGTAATCGGCGTTCCGGATAAGGCATACGGAGAAGAGGCGTGCGCGTGGGTTATCGCAAAGGACGGCGTAGCACTGACCGAGGACGAATTAAAGCAGTTTGCCGCTTCAAGAATTGCCCGACACAAGATACCGAGATACTTTATTTTCGTAAAGGAATTTCCGCTTAATGCCGCAGGCAAGATACTTAAATACAAAATGCAGGAAGAATCCATAAAAATACTGCACATAGAAAAATAATCTTTGTGCAAAATAACGGCATGAAAAATCTTGACGAAGTGATTTTCCCGTGGTAATATGTAATCAAATTTCATATTCAAACAAAGGCTATGACGAAGACGAAGCTGAACCGTCAGCTTACAGAGAGTCGGGGACGGTGCAATCCCGACAGCGTTAAGTTCAGATTTCCATCACTTCCGAGCCGAAGAAATGAACACATTATCGTTATTAGTTTCTTACGTGATTGCTGCGTAAATGCATACGGCTTGTCTGAGCCTGAGTGGCACAATTATTGTGCAATTTGAGTGGTACCGCGGGTATATTAAATGCTCGTCTCAAGTGATTTTTCTTGAGACGGGCTTTTTTTTCATCTAAAGCATATCACATTTCCGAATATGAAACAATCTGTTGATTTTCACGAACCTCAGCAAAAAAAACGGCAAACAAAAGATAATCTTATAATCCGCGAAGCTTATAATTCAAGGCACGCAGTGTCTTCCGACACTGCTCCTTGCTCCTTGCTAACTTTGCTTGCCGAATACTTTCGCTGTTTTTCCGTGAAATTCAAAAAATTTTACCGAAAATCGGAGGAATGTAAAATGAGTACACAAACCGCAATGCCCGAGCTTATGGATGTAGCACACCGTATACGTGAAATGCGTGAAATCATGGGCTACTCCGAAGACGACATGGCTCAGAGAACCGAAGTTACGCTTAAGCAGTACCGTGAGTACGAAAGAAGCGAAGCGGACCTTCCCTTTACATTTATCTATAAATGCGCTCTTGCTTTCGGCATTGAGCTTACCGAGCTTCTTGAAGGCCGTTCGGCAAAGCTTCAGTCCTACAACGTCACCCGCCGCGGCAAGGGCCAGCAGACGGCAAAGGAGGACGGCATTTCAATTGCCAACTTAGCCCCCGAATTTAAGAGCAAAATCGCCGAGCCCTACTGGGTTACATACGAATATTCCCCCGAGCTTCAGAATAAGCCGATACACCTGACACGCCACAACGGACAGGAATTTGATATAGTAATATCGGGTTCTCTCCTGGTTCAGGTCGGCACAAACAGAGAGCTTCTGCATCAGGGCGACAGCATCTATTATAACTCCTCCACCCCTCACGGCATGATAGCCGTCGACGGCAAGGACTGCACCTTTTTGGCAGTTGTTCTGCCCGGTGAAGACACAAAAGAATCCGTTGTCAGAAGTTCGGTTGTCTCCACACGTCCCACATCAAAGCTTATGTGCGAAAAATATGTGGAGGTGGAAGAAAACGAGAACGGCACTCCCCTCTCCGTTAAATTCAACAACACCGAAAGCTTTAACTTCGGCTTTGACGTTGTCGATGCGATAGCCGAAAAATACCCCAAAAAGCTTGCCATGATTCACCTTGACAAGAATAAAAAAGAGAGAAGATTTAATTTCTCCGAGATAAAGAAAGAATCAAACAGAGTTGCGAACTACTTTAAGAGCCTCGGCATAGGCAAGGGCGACAAGGTCATGCTTGTGCTTAAACGCCACTATGAATTCTGGTTTGCGATGGTCGCACTCCACAAATTAGGCGCGATTGCGATACCGGCTACATATCTGCTTCAGAAGCACGACTTCGTTTACAGATACAATGCCGCAGGCGTAAAAGCCATTGTCTGCACGGCGGACGGCGACACAGCCTCAATCGCGGAAGAAGCCTCAAACGAGTGCGAAAGCGTAACGCTTAAGCTCCTGGTCGGCGGGCAAAAAGACGGCTGGCACGACTTTGACGCGGAGTATCCCCTCTATTCGAGCAAGTTCGCACGCAGTGAGGATACCCCTTCGGGCGACGATCCGGCGCTTATGTTCTTCTCCTCCGGCACGACAGGTGAACCCAAAATGGTTCTGCACAAGCACACATACGCCTTAGGGCACTTTATGACCGCAAAATACTGGCACTGCTGTGAGCGTGACGGACTTCATTTCACGATATCCGACACCGGCTGGGGCAAATCCCTCTGGGGCAAGCTCTATGGCCAATGGATGTGCGAGGGCGCCGTATTCGTCTATGACTTTGACCGATTCAACGCCGCCGACATTCTGCCGATGTTCGCGAAATACAACATAACAACCTTCTGCGCACCGCCCACAATGCTCAGAATGATGATAAAGGAAGATCTATCAAAGTACGATTTTTCATCCATAAAGCACATGACAACTGCGGGCGAAGCGTTAAACCCCGAAGTCGCGAAGCAGTTCTATAATCTTACGGGGCTCACAATCTATGAGGGCTTCGGTCAGACAGAAACCACACTTACAATCGCAAACTTCTGCGGCACGGACGTAAAGCCCGGCTCAATGGGCAAGGCGTCACCGCAGTACGATATTGACCTCATAGACAGGGACGGCAACAGAGTCGCAAACGGCGAAACGGGCGAAATTGTCATCCGTCTTGATAACGGCACACCTCCCGGACTTTTCAAGGAGTACACCAAAGAAGAAGAAAAAACAGCGGAGGCCATGCGCGGCGGCGTCTATCACACAGGCGACACGGCATGGCGAGATGAAGACGGCTATTTCTGGTATGTCGGCAGAGTTGACGATATAATCAAGTCCTCCGGCTATCGCATAGGGCCGTTCGAGATAGAGAGCGTTATCATGGAACTCCCGTATGTTCTCGAGTGCGGTGTATCGGCTGCTCCCGACCCCATAAGAGGTCAGATAGTAAAGGCAAGCATTGTTCTTACAAAGGGCACCGAAGGCACGGAAGAGCTCAAGAAAGAAATTCAGAATTATGTAAAGACTCATACCGCGCCTTATAAGTATCCGAGACTTGTTGTGTTCAGAGATTCACTGCCGAAAACGACAAGCGGGAAGATACAGAGGAACAAACTTTGATTTTAAGGGGCCGGGTGTCAGGGGCCGGGGACCGTAGAGCCTCGTGCCTCAAAAAGTGTGGAGAGTGGAGTGTGGAGTTAATGACCGGCCGGTAATTTGCAATTGACAATATTATCACATACAAAAATCGGATAAATATCGCAGAAATATATTGACAATTCAGAAAAGTTGAATTATAATTCAAAACATAAAGGCAAAGACGAAGAGTATTCCCGATAAACGCCCTTCAGAGAGACAGCGGTCGGTGCGAGCTGTCGGAAACAAATCGAGGAATTGTAGCTTCTGAGCCGAAAGGAAGAAAGCTTTTCAAGCAAGTAGACCCTTTCCGTGATTGCTGCGTAAATGCATACGGCTTGTCAGAGCCTGAGTGGCACACAATGTGCAATTTGAGTGGTACCGCGGGTGTTAATTTCACACTCGTCTCAAAGTAATTCAACTTTGGGACGGGTGTTTTTTCGTTCCCAAAGCAAAAACGGAGGAACACTTATGAAACAGATTACCGCACTCGATTACAAAATCCGTGAAATGGCATCCCGTATCAAGGAGCTTCGTGAAATCGAAAACATTTCACCCGAGACCATGGCGCTCAAAACCGATGTCACCGTTTCAGAGTACATTTCATGCGAAAACGGCGAGCAGGACCTGAACTTCGCTTTTCTTTACAGATGCGCTTTGGCTCTCGGTGTTGACGTTACCGATATTATCGAAGGTCACTCCCCCACTCTTAAATCATATACGATAACAAAAAAAGGGTCAGGGCAGGAGATCGCAAACGCCCACGGCATGACATACTACAACATGGCATACGCCTTTCAGAACCGTATAGCCGAGCCGCTTTATGTTAAGAGCATCTATGACGAAAACGCGCAGATGCGTGACATTGAGCTTACAACGCACGAAGGACAGGAGCTTGACATAGTCATTTCAGGTCACTTAAGAGTGCAGATCGGCGAGCACAGCGAGATATTAAGCGCCGGCGACACTGCTTACTACGATTCTTCCACACCGCACGGTATGATTGCGGTAGGCGGTGAAGACTGCGAGTTCTATGCCATAGTTCTCAACCCCAACGGCGAGCCTATCCCCGAGCTTACGCCCGAAAAGGCAATTGCGGAGACCTCCACCACTGCGATAGACAAAGAAGACCGCATTTACAGAAAGTTTACCGAGGTTACAAAGAACGAAAAAGGCACGCCGACTTCCATAAAATTCAAAAACTGCGACAACTTCAATTTTGCATTCGATATTGTTGACGAACTCGGCACGACAAAGCCCGACAAGCTTGCGATGCTCCATATTTCAAGAGACAAGACCGAACGCCGCTTTACCTTCGGCGATATGAAAAAAGAGTCCTCTCGCTGCGCAAACTACTTTAAGTCCATCGGCATAAAGCGAGGCGACAAGGTTCTGCTTGTAATGGGACGCCGTTATCAGTTCTGGTTTGCGATGATAGGGCTTAACAAGCTCGGCGCGATTGCGATTCCCGCGACAAATCAGCTTCAGGCACACGATATAGAATACCGTTTCAAAAAAGCCGGCATCGAGCATATGATATGCACCATAGACGGCGATGTGGCACAGCAGGCGGACGAAGCCGAAAAACTCTACAAGCCGCTTAAAAACAAGATTATCGTAGGCGGCGAGCGTGACGGCTGGCGTAATTTCGACGAGGAATACACGGCGTTTTCTTCACACTACGAGCGTAAAGCCGACGCGCCGGGCGGCGACGATCTTATGCTTATGTTCTTTACATCCGGCACATCCGGTTATCCCAAGATAGCGGCGCACAACTATAAATACGCCTTAGGTCACTTCCACACCGCAAAATACTGGCACTGCGTTGACCCGGACGGACTGCACTTTACTATATCCGACACAGGCTGGGCAAAGGCAATGTGGGGCAAGCTGTACGGACAGTGGCTCAGCGAAGCAGCAACATTCGTCTATGATTTCGACAGATTTTCAGCCGCAGACATTCTGCCGATGTTCGCGAAATATCACATTACGACATTCTGCGCACCTCCCACAATGCTCAGAATGATGGTAAAAGAAGACATTACAAAGTACGATTTATCATCGGTAAAGCATATGACAACGGCAGGCGAAGCGTTAAATCCCGAGGTTTACCGTCAGTTCGAAAAAGCAACGGGCCTTCAGATAATAGAGGGCTTCGGACAGAGCGAATCGACCATGATGATAGGCACATTAAGGGGCGACTCGCACAAAATCGGTTCAATGGGCAAGCCCGTTCCCGTTTATGATATTACACTTCTCGATTCCGACGGCAACGAGGTCAAAAACGGTGAAGTCGGCGAGATATGCGTAAATCTCAAAAACGGCAGACCGTTCGGACTGCTCACGGAATATTATAACGACCCCGAAAAGACAGCCGAGGCAATTCACGACGGATTCTATCACACAGGCGACACCGCATGGCGTGACGAAGACGGCTATTACTGGTATGTCGGCAGAGCGGATGACGTTATCAAATCCTCCGGCTACCGCATAGGGCCGTTTGAGATTGAAAGCGTTATCATGGAGCTGCCCTACGTTCTCGAATGCGGTGTTTCTGCCGCTCCCGACCCCATAAGAGGTCAGATTGTAAAAGCAAGCATTGTTCTTACAAAGGGCAAAGAGGGCACCGAAGAGCTCAAAAAAGAAATTCAGAATTATGTAAAGACTCATACCGCGCCTTATAAGTATCCGAGACTTGTTGTGTTCAGAGATTCTCTACCGAAGACGTCGACAGGGAAGATTCAGAGGAACAAGCTTTGATTTAAAGGGACCGGGTGTCGGGGAAGCACGTGCTTGCCAAGAGTGGAGTGTGGAGTGTGGAATCGATACACAAAGGAATGCTCAGATAAGACGGCGAAATATTCGCACGAAGCAATATAAAGGGAAAGGGTAACAGGATGAGAATATCAAGCATACAGATGAATATGCGTTTCGCGTGTCAGGAGGATAACTTCGGGCATGCGGAGGAGCTGTTTATAAGGGCGGCGGAAGAGAAGCCCGACACGGTTCTTTTCCCGGAAACATGGAACACCGGATTTTTTCCGCACGAAAACCTCAAAAGCCATTGCGATATTGACGGCGAAAGAACAAAAGAGCTGTTCGGCAGACTGTCAAAAGAATATAACATAAACATTGTCGGCGGCTCGGTCGCGAATATTAAAAACGGCAAAGTTTATAACACGTCATACATATTCAATCGAAACGGCGAGTGTGTGGGCGAGTACGACAAAACGCATCTCTTTACCCCCATGGATGAGCATAAGTTTTTCGAGAACGGCGACAGGCTTGTGTCATTCGAGCTTGACGGTAAAATGTGCGGCATCATAATCTGCTATGACCTGCGTTTTCCGGAGCTTACAAGAACACTTACCGCAAAGCAAAGGCTCGACCACCTGTTTGTTGTATCGCAGTGGCCCGACAAAAGAATTTTTCAGTATCAAACACTTCTGTGTGCCCGCGCGATAGAAAATCAGATGTTTGTATCAAGCTGTAATTCATGCGGCACAGCGGGCGACACCGTCTATGGCGGCTCATCGGTCATATACTCCCCTCTCGGCGAGACACTCGCCAAAGCCGGCACAGACGAAGAAATCATCACCGCCGACTGCAATGAAACAGAGCTTGAAACGATAAGAAGCTCGATAAACGTCTTTAATGACAGGCGGCAAATGCTTTACTTTAAAAATTAACAATTAATAATTAACAATTAACAATGTCGGAAGTCCTGCGGACTTGATTTTATAAGCTCCGCTGACATTTAACTCAATTACCAAAATTATTTTTTCTTTTGCGTCAGCTTATAATCCAAAACACGCAGTGTTTTCCTTAATTCTTAATTCCTACAATGTGTGTAATAAAATAACATATCAGAATAATTTAGGAGGCTATCGAAATGGACTACAATTTCCCCGTAACAAGAACAACACACCCCAAGGCACGTCCCGAGGACGAAACGAAGTTAGGCTTTGCCAAGTACTTCACCGACCATATGTTTGTTATGGACTACGATGAGGGCGAGGGCTGGCACGACGGCAGAGTTGTTCCTCACGAGCCTATTCTTATCGAACCCGCATCATGCGTGCTTCACTATGCGCAGATGATGTTTGAGGGCATGAAGGCATACCGCACTCCGTCGGGCGAAATTCAGATTTTCCGCCCCGACATGAACGCCAAAAGAATGGCACGTACAAACGAGCGTATGTGCATTCCCGAGCTTCCCGAAGAGCTTCTTATCGCAGGCGTAAAGGCTGTTATAAAAGAAGATATCGACTGGGTCCCCTCCGCACCCGGCACGGCGCTTTATATCCGTCCGTTTATTTTCGGCGATGAGGTTTCATTCTCCGTTCTTCCCGCGAAGCACTATCGCTTTATGATAATCTTAAGCCCCACAGGCTCCTACTATGCCGCAAACGACGGCGGACTTTCAACCACACGCATCTATGTTCAGGATGAATACATTCGTGCGGCAAAGGGCGGCACGGGCTTTGCGAAGGTCGGCGGCAACTACGGCGGCGGCATGAGAGCTTCCAAGGACGCCATGAAATATGACTGCAAGGATGTTCTGTGGCTTGACGCGGCAGAGCACAAGTATGTTGAAGAGATAGGCACATCAAACGCCTTCTTCAAGATTAACGGCGAAGTCATCACCGCTCCCCTGTCCTCCGGCACCATTCTCCCGGGCATCACCCGTGACAGCGTCATACAGCTTCTTAAAAGATGGGGCACACCCATTACCGAGAGAAAGCTTTCAATTGACGAAATAATCGAAGCGAGCGAAAACGGCACACTCGAAGAAATTTTCGCAAGCGGCACGGCGGCTGTTATATCCCCCATCGGCACATTAAACTACAAGGGCAGAGATATCCCCGTAGCGGACGGCAAGGTCGGTCCGACTGCACAGAAGCTCTATGACACACTTTACGGCATTCAGACCGGCACAGTCCGGGACTTCATGGGCTGGACCTATCCCTTGGGACTTAAGGCATAATGAAAAGAGTTACACTTTTCAGCGGTCACTTCGGCAGCGGCAAAACAAATGTAGCCGTAAACTACGCCTTGAAGCTTAAAAAAGACGGCTATAAAACCGCCATTGCCGATTTGGACATAGTAAACCCGTATTTCAGAACAAAAGACAGCGAACAGGAACTTTCGGCTGCGGGGGTCAGAGTTATATCTCTCCCCTTTGCCAACACCAACGTCGATTTGCCGTCTCTTCCGAGTGAAGTCTATTCGCTTGTGCAAAGAAGAGACGAATACGCCGTATTTGACATAGGCGGCGACGACTCCGGTGCAGTGGCTTTAGGCAGATTTTCTCCGTTTATTCTTGAAGAGAATAATTTTGAACACCTGTTTGTGGCAAACTTCTATCGACCGCTCACACCCGACGCCGAAAGTGCCGAAGAAATTATGCGGGAAATAGAACAGGCGTGTCATATTCCGTTTACGGGTATCGTAAACAACTCAAACTTGGGCGAAGAGACAACAAAAGAGACAGTCGAAGCGTCACGCGAAAAAGCGGAGGCTCTTTCGGCACTCACAAACCTGCCGATTGTATTTACATCCGCCGAAGAACAGACGGCAAAGGAGCTGTCTCACGAAAATATTTTCGCTTTAAGATTACAGAAAAAGTATTGGTAAGGAGCTGTGAAAATGGCAAAGGTAACCTTTAAGACCGATATCTGCAAGGGCTGCGGACTGTGCGTTGATGCGTGTCCCAAGCACCTGCTGATAATCGCCAAAGACAAGATTAACAGAAAAGGACATTCTCCTGCTGAAATTACAGATCAGTCGCAGTGCATAGCGTGTGCGTTCTGTGCCACAATGTGCCCCGACTGTGTTATCACGGTAGAAAAGTGAGGTGCGTAAAATGAGTGAAAAAGTACTTATGAAGGGCAACGAAGCAATTGCCGAGGCAGCCATAAGAGCCGGCTGTTTGCATTACTTCGGCTACCCCATCACTCCCCAGACGGAGCTTGCCGCATACATGGCAAAGCGTATGCCCAAAATCGGCGGCACGTTTTTGCAGGCGGAAAGCGAAATTGCCGCTATAAATATGGTTTACGGCGTTGCGGCATCCGGAAAAAGATGCATGACGTCGTCCTCCTCCCCCGGAGTATCGCTTAAGCAGGAGGGCATTTCCTACATAGCAGGCTCAGACCTTCCGGCACTTATCGTAAACGTGCAGAGAGGCGGCCCCGGACTTGGCGGCATTCAGCCCTCACAGTCCGATTATTTTCAGGCTACAAAGGGCGGCGGACACGGTGACTATCATCTTATAGTTCTCACACCCGCATCCGTTCAGGAAATGGCAGATCTGACCGCTCTCGCTTTCGATCTTGCCGACAAATACAGAATGCCCGCAATGCTTCTGGCGGACGGCACAATGGGTCAGATGATGGAGCCGGTCGTATTGCCCGAGCCTCATGTTTCGACCGTTGAAAAGCCGTGGGCTGTCACGGGTACTAAAATGCGGAGAAAGCACAACATTGTAAACTCCCTCTATCTTGTCCCCGAAGAGCTTGAAAAGACCAACATCGAAAGATACGAAAGATATAAGACAGTCGAAGAAAACGAAGCACGTTTTGAGAGCTTCATGACAGATGACGCAGACATAATTGTTGTGGCGTTCGGCATTGCGGCACGTGTATCCAAAAACGCCGTTGTCGCCGCAAGAAAAGAGGGCATAAAGGTCGGACTTATCCGCCCCATAACCGTATGGCCCTTCCCCAAAAAGCCGATAGCGGAGCTTGCAGACAAAGTCAAGGGCTTTATTTCAGTCGAGCTTTCAATGGGTCAGATGATAGAAGACATTCGCCTTGCCGAAAGCTGCAAAAAACCCGTTGAGCTCTGTTACAGAGCAGGCGGCATGATTCCGTCACCCGAGCAGGTGCTCGATTCCATCAGAAAAATGCAGGGAGGCAGCAGATAATGGTAGTTTTTGAAAAACCGAAGAGCCTTACAGATGCCGAGCTTCACTATTGCCCAGGCTGTACGCACGGCATAATTCACCGTCTTGTTGCCGAAGCGATTGACACACTCGGAATTGAGGGCAGAACAATAGGCGTTGCCCCCGTCGGATGCGCCGTTATGGCATACAATTACTTCACCTGCGATATGGTTGAAGCGGCACACGGCAGAGCGCCGGCAGTCGCGACGGGACTCAAGCGTTCAATGCCCGAAAATATCATTTTCACATATCAGGGCGACGGCGATTTAGCCTCCATCGGTATGGCTGAAACCGTCCACAGCGCCACAAGAAATGAGAACATAACCGTCATTTTCGTAAACAACGCAATCTACGGCATGACAGGCGGTCAGATGGCACCGACTTCCCTGCCCGGGCAGATAACACAGACATCCCCCTACGGCAGAGACGTAAAAACAGCGGGCTTCCCGATAAAGGTATGCGAAATGCTGTCGACACTTGACGGACCGGAATATATAGCCCGTGTCGCCGTCAATAACGTAAAGAACGTAAAGAACGCCAAAAAGGCAATCGAAAAGGCGTTCAGAAATCAGATTGAAGGCAAGGGCTTTTCGCTTGTTGAGGTTATTTCATCCTGCCCGACAAACTGGGGCATGACACCTCAGAAGGCTCTCGAGTGGGTAGAGAGCGATATGATTCCCTATTACCCCTTGGGTGTCTATAAAGACAGAAGCGCAAAGGAGGGCGAATAAGATGACAACCAACATTTTACTTGCCGGATTCGGCGGTCAGGGTATTCTTTTCGCCGGTAAATTTATCGCTTATAAAGGACTTACGGAAGGCAGAGAGTTAAGCTGGCTGCCGTCATACGGCCCCGAGATGCGCGGCGGCACGGCAAACTGCAGTGTTATTCTGTCAGACGACCCGGTAGGCTCGCCGATAGTTTCAGAGCCTGATGTGCTTATTGTAATGAACCTTCCCTCACTTGACAAATACGAAAAAACGGTTGTTCCGGGCGGCAAGATTTTTGTTGACTCAACGCTTATCGAAAGAAAGGTTGAACGCAGTGATGTTGACGTATACTATATTCCGGCGACATCCCTTGCGCAGCAGATAGGTGCGCCGACACTTGCCAATATGATTATGGTCGGCAAATTCATAAAAGAGACAGGTGCAGTATCGCATGACAATCTTGACGCGGCACTCACAAAGGTTGTTTCGGCAAGACACCGGGATTTGTTCGACATAAATCTTAAGGCGATAAACACAGGCTACGATCTTTAATTTACGAGGTGAAATACAATGTTTGACGTAGAAAAGGTAACAAACGATTGTGTTAATTGGATAAGAGAATTTTTCGAGACAAACGGCAAGGACTGCAACGCCATTGTCGCAATTTCGGGCGGCAAGGATTCTTCCGTCACGGCGGCGCTGTGCGTAAAGGCACTCGGAAAAGACAGAGTTATAGGTGTTCTTCTTCCGAACGGCGAGCAGGCGGATATTGACTGCTCCAAGCTTCTTGTTGAGCATCTCGGCATAAAGAACTACATAATCAACATTGCCGATTCATATAACGGAATGATAAACGAGCTTAAAAAGTGTTTCGAGCTCGAAAAGCAGACTGTCACAAATCTCCCGGCACGCCTGAGAATGGCGGCAACCTATGCCGTAAGTCAGAGTCACAACGGCAGAGTCGCAAACACCTGCAACCTGTCCGAAGACTGGGTAGGCTATGCCACTCGCTACGGTGACGGAGCCGGCGACTTCAGCCCCTTAAGCCATCTTACGGTGCAGGAGGTCAAAGCGATAGGCCACTATCTCGGACTGCCCGAACGCCTTGTCGAAAAGACACCGATTGACGGTCTCTGCGGCAAAACAGATGAAGACAACTTAGGCTTTACATATGCCGTTCTTGACCGCTACATAAGAACCGGAGAAATCGACGACGCCGACACAAAGGCCAGAATCGACAGAATGCACAGACTTAATGTGTTCAAGCTCCTGCCGATGCCGTACTTTAATCCGGAGATTGAGACTAAAGCCTAAAAAGGGGTCGGGGCCGGGAACCGGGGGGGCGGAGACTGCGGACTTGGATTATATTTAGTGTCCGGTATCCGGTGGTCAGTATCCGGTGACAAAGGAAGTCCTGCGGACTTGGATTATAAGCTCCTGTCTGCCGGCAGGCAGGTCGCAAGAAGTAAACTTCATAAAAAACAGGAGGCTGTCCGTGTAGGCAGTCTCCTGTTTGCGTTATGTGGGATTATTTAAGCCGGTCTCTGATTTTTAACAGCCAAAAACAAAATAATTAAAGGACTGTATGCATAATGCGTACAGCCCTTAATTATTTTAAATTATATGCTCCTTTCAGTGACAACAGGGCATTGCAATGTAATTGTATATTTACCAGCCGAAGAAACATATTTTCCGCTTATTCCTCAATGTCTGCGAGGTAATCATATAGCTTTTCACTCGTCAGAAGATTGTAAT
>CAVFUV010000012.1:0-19893 GCA_963625735.1 bacterium | reverse complement strand
GCTATATAAATCCAAGGCACGCAGTGCCTTCCGACATTGTTAATTGTTAATTGTTAATTATTAATTGCCGA
The DNA here is from genome assembly GCA_963625735.1 of bacterium. Classification (GTDB taxonomy): domain Bacteria; phylum Bacillota; class Clostridia; order Oscillospirales; family Acutalibacteraceae; genus RUG806. Next base: position 19,822 of record CAVFUV010000012.1, on the reverse strand, counting down.
TTGTGTCTTTTTTCAGCCTTGCCATCTGAATGTTGACTTGCAATTGTGTATATTCCGTAAAATTTCGCCTTGATTGTGTCAAAAAAGTAAAAAGTTCTTGAAATGACCGGCGTTTGTATATATAATTGAGTAAATCACGAAAATTGCGGAGTACAACAATGCTTGGAAAACTGGTTAAGGTCAAGGTGACAAAACCATGCAATTATTTCGATGTCGGAACCAAAGTCAGATACATTATAAACTACGGATTGGCAGAGGCAAAGGGCGATTCAAAGCCCCGTGTCTTCGGTGCCTATATCCTCGGAGTTAACCATCCTGTTCGCGTTTTTGAAGGAAAAATAATAGCTGTTTTGCACTACAATGTCGGCAATAAGTCCGTCCTTATTGTCGCACCTAAAAATATGAGACGGATAGATTATGAGATAAGAGATGTTCTCGAATTTGCCGAAAAAAGAGATTCGTATACGCTTGACTGTCTCTATGAGCATTCATGCGGAGCGGTTGTCTTTCGAAAAATCGGCGACGAAAACAGGTTTCTTCTCATAAAAAACAAGAGGAGCAATCACTGGGGCTTCCCCAAGGGTCATATGGAAAAGGGCGAAACCCGTGAACAGACGGCCCTGCGTGAGGTTCTCGAAGAAACCGGGCTGCACATTAAAATCTTTGACGGCTTTTGCTCGGAGTCGCAGTACCGCATAGGCACAAAGATAGAAAAACGTGTCGATGTTTTTCTCGCTTCCACCAAAGACACTCAGACCGTAATTCAGAAAGAAGAGATAGAAGACTATCTGTGGCTTCGCTTTGACGATGCGGTCAGAACGCTTAAATTCGACAACGACAAAGACATATTAAACAAAGTCCACGACTTTATGCTCAAAAACAACATAACCTGAGGGGGATATTATGACACAGCAGATAGCCGATTGGTTTACACAATTATTCAGCCAGCACGAGGTAAATGCGGAGCTTGCCGCCTTTATCACCTCGCTTTTTCCCATTCTCGAATGTCGCGGAGGCATGATTGTAGCCGCCGCCATGAAGGCAAACCTTCTTAAATCGTTTTTTATTTGCTATCTCGGCAATATGATACCGCTGCCGTTTATTCTGCTTTTCATAAGACGCATTCTCGAATTTATGAAAAAGCACAATATCCTGAAGGGCTTCATTGAGAAAATGGAGGGCAGAGCCGACAAAAACCGTGACAAAATCATGCGTTACAAACAGTGGGGTCTTCTTATATTCATTGCCATTCCGCTTCCCGGTACGGGCGGCTGGACAGGCTCGCTTTTCGCCGCGCTGCTTGACATTGATTTCAAAAGAGCTCTTCCGATTGTGGCACTCGGCGTGCTTATCGCGGATGCCATAATGTTCGTTCTTACTTACGGCGTAACGGCGATTGTCTCTTAAAATTTTGTTTTCTTTTGCGGGAAACGGGGAAGAAAAATGAAAAAAAACAAAACGAATTCTTACAGCAGACTTTACATGCTGAGTCTGCTTTTCGGTACGGATAAGTTTCACAACATCATGACCGGCTTTTGTGCCGTATGGGGCATACTGTGGGCGGCAATATACATTATCTGTGTCTTTCTTCGTGATTCGATGATTTCACAGGCAGTGTCCAATATGACCATGCAGGGGGCTACCGAATACAGCCTTGTCATATCCTCACCCATGTTCACCATATTAAAGGTCATGATCTGGATTATGCCTGTCGCAGGCATACTGTGGGCGGTGTCTACCGTTCTCGCCGAAAAGAAGGATCATCTTCTGTGCGAGAAAAAACTGCTTATTACAACACTTGTCATCATTGGCATTTCGGCGGTTATCGCAGTCGCCGATCTTGCGAAAATACATATGATTTTCACTTAAAAAAGGAGCAGCGAAACGATGCAGATTTACGAGGAGCTTAAGGCCAGAGGTCTTATTGCGCAGGTAACAAACGAAGAAGAAATAAGAGAAATGGTAAACGCGGGCAAGGCCACCTTCTATATAGGCTTTGACTGCACGGCAGACAGCCTTACCGCGGGTCATTTTATGGCTCTTACTCTTATGAAGCGTCTTCAGATGGCGGGCAACCGTCCGATAGCTCTTATCGGCGGCGGCACAACCATGATAGGCGACCCTTCGGGACGTACGGATATGCGTAAAATGCTCACAAGAGAAGATATAGACCACAACGCCGAGTGCTTCAAGCGTCAGATGGAGCGTTTTATCGAGTTCGGCGAGGGCAAGGCACAGATGGTAAACAATGCCGACTGGCTTCTCAACCTCAACTATGTCGATGTATTAAGAGAAGTCGGCGCGTGCTTCTCGGTCAACAATATGCTCAGAGCCGAGTGCTACAAACAGCGTATGGAGAAGGGTCTGTCCTTCTTTGAGTTCAACTACATGATAATGCAGAGCTATGACTTCTATTATCTTTTCCAACACTACAACTGCAACATGCAGTTCGGCGGTGACGACCAGTGGTCAAACATGCTCGGCGGCACGGAGCTTATCAGAAAGAAGCTCGGCAAGGATGCCCATGCCATGACCATAACTCTGCTTACGGATTCACAGGGCAAAAAGATGGGCAAAACAGCCGGCAACGCCGTATGGCTCGACCCCAACAAGACTTCACCCTTCGATTTCTATCAGTACTGGAGAAATGTCGGCGACGCGGATGTGCTTAAGTGCATAAGAATGCTTACATTCCTGCCCATAGAAGAGATTGACGCAATGTCTTCATGGGAGGGCAGCCGTCTTAACGAAGCCAAAGAAATTCTCGCTTTCGAGCTTACAAAGCTTGTACACGGCGAAGAGGAAGCACAGAAGGCTCAGACGGCCGCACGCAGTCTCTTTGTGTCCGGCGGCGACAACGCACCCGAAGCGGAAATATCGGCTGACGACCTTGTTGACGGTGCTGTCGATATTCTCACTCTGCTTGTAAAGACGGGACTCTGCTCCTCAAAGAGCGATGCCCGCAGAGCCGTTGAACAGGGCGGCGTATCGGCAGACGGCGAAAAGATTGCCGATATCAAGAAGACATTCACCGAAGACGAGCTTAAAAAGGGAGTTCTTATCAAGAGAGGGAAGAAGAACTTCAAAAAGGCGATAATAAAATAGTGGCCGGAGGCCGGAGGCCAGTGGCCAGTATCCGGTGGCCAGTATCCAGTGACTGAGGAAGACACTGCGTGTCTTGGATTGTAAGGCTTCGCAGAAGGCGACATTTTTCGCTTGCTTTCAGTTTTTGTAATATAGCATAAATGACCGATTGTCGATTTGTACCGGCAGTCGGCTTTTTGTTGAGTGTGGAGTTTGGTGTGTGGAGAGTGGAGTTTTGGGTATTGAGCGTGGAAAGCGGAGTGCGAAGTAAACTTTGCAAGTGGCGAAGCTTTATAAAATCAAGTCCGCAGGACTTCCTTGAAATTGAGGTTGTCGGACCGCTGCCGCCGGTCCTCATTAGTCGCTACGCCAAAAATCATTCACCGGATGATTTTTGTCTGCGACACTGGATACCGGATACTGGCCACTGGCCACTGAATACCGGATGCCGGTCACTGGCCACTGTATATCTATTGGTTTCGCTCTGCAAAAAAATTGAAAAAACTCTTTACAATTTTTATTTTATTTTATATAATAAATTGTCAAGAATTATCTATGCTTAGGGGGTTGCCGTTTACGAAACCGGACAGCAAAACGCTTTTCGTCTCTCCGTCAGAGAGGGCAAAGCAGAATGAATACACAGACCTGATAAAAACAATTCTGTCGGCAAAATACGACTCGGCGCCTAAGGCTTTTGTTCACACATACGGCTGTCAGGGCAATGTCGCCGATTCCGAACGCATGATAGGCTGTCTTCTCAAAATGGGCTATGTGCTTACCGATACGGCGGAGGATGCCGATCTTGTTCTTTTTAACACGTGTGCCGTAAGAGAGCATGCCGAAGACCGTGTTTTCGGAAATGTCGGAGCGTTAAAGCCCATCAAGGAACAGCGTCGAGACATGATTATCGTTTTGTGCGGATGCATGATGCAGCAGACTCATGTTGCCGAGCGTATAAAAAAGAGCTACCCGTATGTTAATCTCGTGTTCGGCACATTCGCCATTCACAAGCTCCCCGAGCTGCTTTACAGAGTACTCAGTCGAGGCAAGCGTGTTTTCGATATTGACGCGTCGTCCGCTCCCATAGCCGAAGGGCTGCCCGTTTATCGTGAAAGCACCTTTAAGGCGTGGCTGCCCATAATGTACGGATGCAACAACTTCTGCAGCTACTGCGTTGTGCCGTATGTTCGCGGGCGTGAACGTTCAAGACGGTGCGAGAATGTCATAAACGAAGCAAAGGAAATTATCGCTTCGGGCGTAAAGGAAATTACACTTCTGGGGCAGAACGTAAATTCCTACGGTAAAAATTCCGACGACGGAATTGATTTCGCCGATCTGCTCGAAAAGATAAACGCCCTTCCCGGTGACTTCAAAATAAGATTTATGACGTCACACCCCAAGGACTGCACAAAGAAGCTTATCGACACGATAGCAAGATGCGAAAAATGCTCGCATCACCTTCATCTGCCTTTTCAGTCGGGCAACAACCGTGTGCTCAAAGAGATGAACAGGCACTATACACGTGAGCATTATCTGGAGCTTATCGATTACGCAAAAAAGACAATTCCCGATATCTCCCTCACAAGCGACGTCATAGTCGGCTTCCCCGGCGAGACATACGAAGAATTTCTCGATACCGTGTCGCTGATAAAAGAAGTAAGATTTACTTCTCTCTTTACCTTCATTTTCTCTCCGAGAGCGGGCACGGTCGCCGCAAAAATGGATGACCCCGTCCCGGCATCCGAAAAATCGAAGTGGTTTTCGGAGCTTCTGGCGGCACAGGAGAAAATCGCGTCGGAGCGGTGCGCTTCAATGCTCGGCAAGACATACACGGTTTTGGTCGAAAATGAAACCGAAGAAAACAGCGGTCGACTTACAGGCAGAACCGACGGCAACATCACAATAGATTTTGCCGGGGATAAATCGCTTATCGGCACATACGCCGACATAAAAATAACCGAAGCTAAGAACTGGACTCTGTCCGGTAAGCTTATATAAATTTCAAATACAAAAAAACGAACGGAGCTTAACACATGGACATCATTAAACTTACAAGAGATCTGGGCGCGGCAATTCAGCAGGATGAAAGATATCTCGCCTATGTCAACGCACGCAAGGCAAACGACGACGACACCGAGCTTAACGCCCTTATCGGCAAGCTTAATCTTATTCAGATGAACTATAAAAACGAGTCCGAAAAAGAGACTCCCGACAACGCAAAGCTTGATCAGCTTGACGGCGAGTTCAGAGAGATTTACGGCAGCATAATGCTCAACACGAATATGCGTAAATTTGAAGAAGCAAAGCAGGGCGTTGACGATATGATGAACTACATCATCAATATTCTCTCCCTCTGCGTAAACGGCGAGGACCCCGCAACTTGCGAGCCGCAGCCCGAAGAAGGCGCCTGCACGGGCTCATGCAGCACCTGCGGAGGATGCGGCTGAACAATGTATAATTAAGAATGCATAATTAAGAATGTCGGAAAACGCTGTGCGTTTTGAATTGTAAAGCTACGCCAAAATTGAGTTTATCAGCAAGTGGTTGTTTTAATGTCTGCGAAGCTTATAAATTAAGTCCATAGGACTTCCGACATTATGCATTATGCATTCTACATTCTGCATTATTCAGCATTTTATATTTCGCATCGATAAAGTTTTTGCGGACTCAGAATGTATACTTAGAAATGAGCGAATGTCGCTCGGGAAGGATGAAAAGAATGTCGGAATTTACTCCGATGATGAAGCAATACCTTAAAGTCAAAGAAAATTATAAAGATGCCATTCTTTTTTACCGACTGGGCGATTTTTACGAAATGTTTTTCGACGACGCCGTCACAGCGTCAAAGGAGCTTGAGCTTGTGCTGACAGGCAAGGACTGCGGACAGGAGACACGTGCCCCGATGTGCGGCATACCGTATCACGCCGCCGAAGGGTATATTGCACGACTTGTTCAGAAGGGTTATCGTGTCGCTGTATGCGAGCAGACCGAAGACCCCGCAAAGGCAAAGGGAATTGTCGCAAGGGACGTTATAAGAGTCATAACTCCCGGCACGGTCACCGAGAGCGTAATGCTTGATGAGACCCGCAACAACTTCCTGTCATGCGTTTATTATGACAGGTCTTCCGTAGGGCTGAGCTTCTGTGATGTGTCCACCGGTCAGCTTTATGTCGGTGAAATCTCGGGCGACAGACCGGGCGACAGAATAATAAACGAAATAGCCCGTTTCAGTCCCGCCGAGATTATTCTCAACGAAACGGCTTCATCCGAAAAAACACTTACAACATTTATCGAAAGAGCGTGCAGTGTCTCCGCTGCCGTTCTCGGTGATGACGAGTTCGACTTTAACGAATGCACCGAGATAATCGAAAAGCACTTCAAGAAAACTGTACACGAATTAGGGCTCGGCGGACTTGAATGCACCGTATGCTCTTTGGGACAGACGCTTAAATATCTCTACGAAACACAGAAAAACAATCTTGACAATATAACCGAAATAACGCTTTATACCGAGAGCAGATTTCTGTCGCTCGATGCCGCCGCGCTTCGCAACCTCGAAATTCTCGAAAGCGAACGCAGACGAGAGAAAAAGGGCTCACTCTTGTGGGTGCTCGACAAGACAAAAACCTCTATGGGCAAGCGTAAAATGAGCGAATGGATTCGCCAGCCGCTGTTAAGAGTATCGGCGATAAACAACCGTCTTGACGCTGTCGAAGAGCTTTTCAATAACACCGTTCTTCGCAGTGAGTTAACCGAACGCCTCTCGCTTGTAAACGACATGGAGCGAATGATAACCCGTATTGTTTACGGCACGGCAAACGCCAAGGAGCTGCGTTCACTCTCGCAGACGCTCTCAATGCTCCCCGAAATTAAAGATTTTCTTAAAGACACCAAAAGCGGGCTTCTCCAAAAAATTTACGAGTCAATCGACACTATGGAGGATGTCCGCAAGACAATAGACGCTTCGATTGTCGACGAACCTCCGTTTTCGGTGCGTGAGGGCGGTATGATAAGACAGGGGTGCAGCAAGGAGCTTGACGAGCTTCGAAGCATCGTCAGCGGCGGCAAGGATTTTCTCGCGGAAACCGAAAAGGCGGAGCAGGAGAAAACAGGCATAAAAAAGCTTCGTATAGGCTACAACAGAGTGTTCGGCTACTATATCGAAGTGCTCAATTCCTATCGGGATCTTGTTCCCGAAAACTATATACGCAAACAGACGCTTGCAAACTGCGAGCGATACATAACACCCGAGCTTAAAGATCTCGAAGCGAAGGTCTTAGGCGCTCAGGACAGAATTACAAAGCTTGAATACGAGCTTTTCTCAGCCGTTCGTGACTGTGTGGCGACAGAACAGCTTCGTATAAGGGATACGGCATCATCCCTGGCAGTGCTTGACGTGCTGTGTTCTCTCGCTTTTGTGGCGAGTGAAAACGGATATGTCCGCCCCGAAATTGACAACAGCGACGTTATCGATATAAAAAGCGGCAGACACCCCGTTGTCGAAAAGTATCTTGACGGTGCGCCGTTTGTGCCGAATGACACACACCTTGACGGCGACGAAAACCGCACGGCGATTATCACAGGCCCCAACATGGCGGGCAAGTCCACATATATGCGTCAGGTTGCCGTTATAGTCGTTATGGCTCAGATGGGTTCATTTGTGCCGGCGGCGAGTGCCAATATAGGCATTGTCGACAGCATTTTCACACGTGTCGGCGCTTCCGATGATTTGGCGGCAGGTCAGTCAACGTTTATGACCGAGATGACCGATGTTTCACGCATTCTCTCTTCCGCCGGGCCGAGAAGCCTCATAATTCTCGATGAAATCGGCAGAGGTACCTCGACATTTGACGGCATGAGTATTGCAAGAGCCGTTCTCGAATACGTCACCGACAAAAAGAAAATCGGCGCAAAGACACTGTTTGCGACACATTATCATGAATTAACCGATGCCGAGGGCGAAATCCCCGGCGTGAAAAACTATAATACTTCCGTAAAAAAGCGCGGGGACGATATAACGTTCCTTCGCAGAATTGTCAGAGGTCCGGCGGACGGCAGCTACGGCATAGAAGTCGCAAAGCTGTCGGGCATTCCGCAGAGTGTCGTGAACCGTGCCAAGACAATACTCAGAAATCTTGAGGAGCATTCCGCTTCTCCCGAAACTAAGCCCAAAAAGAAAACGCCCGAAATCGACTCCGACCAGCTGGGGCTTTTCGCGATATCACAGAGCAAGGTCGAACAGAAGCTTCGTGATATTGACGTTAACACACTGACACCGATTGAGGCACTGAACCTGCTTTACGAACTTAAATCGCTGATATAAAGTGAGCAAGGAGCAAGGAGCAAGGAGCAGTGAATTTTGCTCCGTGCAAGTGTTGAGAGTGAAGTGTGGAGAGTGGAGTGTGGAGAGTGGAGTGTGGAGAGTGGAGTTGCTTTGCAAGAGGCGACAGCTTTATAAATCAAGTCCGCAGGACTTCCGAAATTATGCATTGTGCATTATCTTGGTGAGAGTGGAGTGTGGAGAGTGGAGTGTGGAGAGTGGAGTGTGGAGTGTGGAGAGTAGAGTTACTTCGAAACAGGCGAAGCTTTATAATTCAAGACACGCAGTGTCTTCCTTGAACACTGGATACTGGCCACTGGATACTGGCCACTGGATACTGGCCACTGGATACTGGCCACTCTTCCACAGATAACTCCTAATTTTCCATACACTTGCAATTTATAACAAACTATCCGAAAGGGGTGAGAGCCAATGCCTAAAATAAACATTTTGCCGAAAAGCATTGCCGAGCTTATAGCCGCAGGCGAGGTTGTCGAAAGACCCGCATCGGTCGTAAAGGAGCTTGTCGAAAACTCGGTTGACGCAGGCGCGAAAAGCGTTGCCGTTGAAATACAGAACGGCGGAATACGCTATATCCGTGTTACCGATGACGGCTGCGGCATATCACCCGAGGATGTCCCCACGGCGTTCATAAGTCACGCCACAAGCAAGATAAGCATCGCAGATGACCTTAATTCCATTTTTACCCTGGGCTTCAGAGGTGAAGCGCTCCCATCAATTGCGGCTGTGTCAAGGCTCACTCTTCTGACACACAGTGCCGACAGCGAAAACGGCGTTGTGTATACGGTCGAAGGCGGCGAGGGCGGTGAAGTTACCCCGGCAGGTTGTCCTTTAGGAACTACCATAACGGTGCGTGACTTGTTCTACAATACCCCCGCGAGAATGAAATTCCTTAAAAAGGATGTCACCGAGGGCACAGCGGTTGCCGATGTCGTCACAAAAACGGCTCTGGCGCATCCCGAGGTTCGTTTTTCGCTTATACGTGACGGCAAAAAGGTGCTCTCGTCCCCCGGAAACGGTTTACTCAAAGACGCTGTATATGCCCTATTCGGCAAGGCGGTATTCGATGCTCTTCTGCCGTGCGATTATTCGGCAAACGGCATTGACGTACACGGATTTATCTCAAAGCCGCTCAACAACCGCCCCAACAGAAATATGCAGTATTTCTTCGTAAACGGCAGAAGCGTGCGTATCCCGGCGGCTGTTCCGGCACTCGATGAAGCGTATAAAAATTCAATCATGGTCGGCAAATTCCCGATGTGCTTTTTAAGTGTGACGCTCGATGCCGAAAAAACGGATGTTAACGTTCACCCGGCAAAAACGGAAATACGCTTTTCGGATGAATCGAACATTTTCCACGTTGTGTATTACGCCGCAAAAAGCGCACTTACAAAAGGCGACACGGCACGCCCCGAGATAAAGCTTAAAAATGATGACATTCTGGCACCGGTTGAGGATGTTCCGAAGCAGATGACATTTGCTCCGGCAAAACCCGCACCCGTCCAAAGTGTCAATAACGATATTTATCATACTCAGACGGTTTTTCACAAAGAAGAGCCGAAAACCGAAACGGCAAAAACGCCGCTCACTCCACCCGTAATTAATACGCCGAACGTTACGGCGCCCAAAACGGATTTCAGCACAACGCTGATTTTTAACGACAGTGCGGTTGACCCGATAAAATCCGACGGCGAACGAAAAATTTCCGAGGATACGGGCTATAATGTTCCGTGGAAAAAATCGGCAAACATAAATATAACCGTTGACGATGAACCCGAAGACACAAAGCCCGAAATCGCCATAACGGCAGACGAGCCGAAAAAAGACAGCCCCGAAGACTTTCGCATTGTTGGCGAGGTTTTCAAGACATATATTCTTGTCGAACGCGGCACAAAGCTTCTTATAATCGACAAGCACGCCGCACACGAGAGAATGATTTTCAACCGCATTTCAGCCCAAAAGAACACGGGCGAAAGATGCTCGCAGGTGCTTTTGTCACCTGTATCCGTAACTCTCTCTTCATCCGAATATGCCGCCGTAATCGAAAATCTCGATGTTTTCGAAAAAGCCGGATATCTTATCGAAGACTTCGGCGACGGTGCGGTAGCCGTAAGAGAGTGTCCCGTTGAGCTTATAAAAGAGGATATCGCTTCTCTTATACAGGAGCTTGCGGGGCAGCTGCAGAAGGGGAACACAAGGGCATTCCCCGAAAAGCTTGAGTGGATAATGGACTCCACCGCATGCAGAGCCGCCATAAAAGCGGGCGACGAATTAAAGCCCCTTGAAATGTATGAATTTGTAAAATCACTACTTAGTGACGACTCAATCAGATACTGTCCGCACGGCAGACCGGTTATGTATGAGCTGTCAAAACACGAAATAGAAAAGCAGTTTGGGAGAATATAAATGGCAGACAAAACTAACAGCAACAGCAAAAAAATACCCGTTGTCGCGATAGTCGGCGCAACCGCATCGGGCAAAACATCGCTTGCGATCGAAATATGCAAAAAGCTTTACGGAGAAGTTGTCTCCGCCGACTCAATGCAGGTATACAAAGGGATGGACATTGCGACCGCAAAACCCACAAAGGCGGAGTGCGCAGGCGTGCCGCATCACCTTATCGGGTTTGTTCCCGTTGATCAAAATTATTCCGTAAAACAGTATGTGGAGGACGCAACCCCCATATTAAAGGATATATACGCCCGAGGAAAGCTCCCCGTCGTATGCGGCGGCACGGGACTTTATGTCGACTCCCTTCTTAAGGGCATGAAGTTCGAGGACGAACCCGAGGATTATTCCGTTCGTGAAAAACTCCGTGTTCGCAAGGACCATGAGGGGATAGAGTCACTTTATAACGAGCTTAAGACGATTGACCCCGAGTACGCCGAAACCGTACACATGAACAACGTCAAAAGAGTTATGAGAGCACTTGAAATATACTATCTTACGGGTGAAAAGCCGTCTGTACGCCGTGAGCGTCAGGCGAGTGCCGAAAGCCCCTTTGACCCCGTATACATTTCAATAGAATATAATGACAGAGGCATTCTTTACGAGAGAATCGACAAGCGTGTCGACAAAATGGTTGAAAGCGGACTTATAGAAGAAGCGAGAGAGTTTATAAAGCTCAACGGCACTTCCACCGCATCCGCCGCAATCGGCTACAAGGAGCTTGAACCCTATATTAAAGGTGAAGAGTCACTGATAGAGGCGCTTGACGCACTCAGACTCTCAACAAGACGCTACGCAAAAAGACAGCTTACATGGTACCGCAACAGAAATGACATAAACAGAATTGTCGTTGACACACTGCGCTATGGCGAGACTCCCATTGGCGAAGCCATGAAAATCATTCTCGGCAGCGGCAAGTTCAAAAAGCTCTTCCCATTAAGCGACAGCAAAAAGTCACCGTTTGACGCTTGATTGAGTGTGGAGTTTGTCTTAAAGCGTGGAGTGTGGAGAGTGGAGTGTGTTGCTTGACTTAAAGTGTGGAGTGTGGAGAGTGGAGTGTGGAGTTTTGCAATAGGCGAAGCTATATGAAGCTATATAATCTAAGACACGCAGTGTCTTCCGACATTGTTAATTGTTAATTATTAATTGTTAATTGCAAAAGGGGGTGTAGACAAAATGAACGACTACAATTCCGAAGCCGAGCGTGCACGAAGGGCCGCGGCGTATGACCGACTTCAGCAGGAAAGAAGCGGTGAAGCGTCCTATACAGGGCAAAAATCCGGCACGTCAAAAAACAGATCCGGTTCTGCCGCAAAATCTCGTCCGAGTGCGAAGCAAAGCCGAACCGGAACATCTTCGTCCGGTGTTTCGAACGGATATCGTGAACGAAGAACCGAAAATAAAAACGAAAGCCGCAGACCGGCGAGTGATTCCGGCGACCATGGTTCGTACAGTACAGCCGATTCGGCACAACAGTCTCGCTCACGGTATTCCCGCTATTATACCGAAGAAGACCGTGTCGAGGACTTTGACACCGCCCGCACCGGCACACGCACTCAGAAACACAAAAAGAAAGAAAAAGAGCCCATTCCCGAACAGCATTTTGAAAATTACAGCCCGCGCGGCAAAAAGAAAGAAAATAAGTTTTTCTCAAAATTTTACAGAATCATTCTCCGTCTTTTTGATACCGATAATTCTGTCAGTAAAAATACGGTCACGATTTTTGTTGGAGTTATATTGGCACTTCTTATTGTGGGCTACGGCTATAATGCGATAAAAAACGCCGTCAGCAAGAGCAAGATACCCGATACCGAAACGGCGCTTCTTACAAAAATCGATGTAAACATAGAGGCGGATGCTTATTTTATCCGAAAAGAAACCGTTATTGACGTGACAGCGGGCACAACCGTCGTGCCTACCGTGTCAAACGGAAGCAAGGTCGGCATAGGCGATACAGTCGCAAATGTCTACACGTCCGAAGCGGCGGCAAAGGCGGCGGCTACACTGTCCGACTTAGAGGATAAGCTCTCTTATTACGAGAATATAGCGGCGGTAAGCTCCGGCAAAAATCTGTCGTCTTACAGTGTCTATAACGCCAACGTTAACGAAAATCTTCTGGCGATGCAAAAGCTTATACAGTCGGGGGATGTGTCCTCGATATCCGAATACGGCTATGAGTTCAGCGAAAACCTGACAAAAAGGCAAATCGCGACCGGGCAGAGTGTTGACGTCACCGAGGCGATAGCGTCCGTAAATGCCGAGATAGCGTCGGCAAAAGCGGCGGCGACAGTCAGCAGTACCGTTACGGCTCCTGCCGCAGGATGCTTTATGAACTTTACGGACGGATACGAAACCGTCGGGGATTATTCCAACGTAAAAAATTTCACAAAGACCGATGTTGAGGCTCTTATGAATGCCACTCCGACTGCATCCGACACAAACAAGGTCGGCAAGCTTGTACACGAATTTGTGTGGTATGCCGTCTGCAACCTTTCAAAACAGGATGCCGAAAATCTTACCGTGGGCAGAAAAACAACCGTCACGGTTGACGGATACTCCGGCGGCAGTCTCAGCCTTACGGTTGAAGCCAAAAATCAGAACGATGACGACACGGTAACGGTTGTGTTCTCGTCCGATGACCTCAATTCCGATACGGCACAGCTTCGAAAGGAGCATATAAATATTCTCAAGGCAAGCTATTCCGGTTACGCCGTTGATATAAAGGCGCTCAGAACGCAGGACGACGAGCAGGGAGTATTTGTTCTTGTCGGCAAGAAGGTTGAGTTCAAGAAGGTGCAGATAGTCTATAACAACGAAGACTATGCTCTTGTAACCGGAGACAGCACAAAGAGCGGCTATATAAAGCTTTATGATGAAGTTATAATTAAGGGGACAGATTACAATGACGGAGACTACATTGAATGATTCGTCAATGGATTTCTCGTATCTTGACGAAAACTACAAACGAATAAAAGACAACATAGAAAAGGCGGCCTTAAGTGTCGGCAGAAACCCCGATGAAGTCACATTTATGGCTGTCACAAAAACCGTAAGCCCACAGCCGATAAATCACGTTCTGTCTTTGGGCGTCAGACTTATAGGCGAAAACAAGGTTCAGGAGCTTTTGTCGAAGCTTGAATTTCTGAATACCGACGGCGTTGATATGCACATAATAGGGCATCTGCAGTCCAATAAGGTTCGCAAGATAGCCGACATTGTGTCAATGGTGCAGTCGGTTGACAGCGTGGAGCTTGCCGAAGAAATCGCAAAAAGAAGTCTCGCGGTAAACAGAACGATGGATGTTCTGCTTGAAGTGAACATAGGATGCGAGTTTTCGAAAACGGGCTTTTCACTCGAGGAAATAAAAGAGAGAGCCTGCGAGATAAACGAAATCGAAAACGTGAACGTTCGCGGACTTATGGCAATTCCCCCGGTGTGTGAGGGCGAAGAGGTTCGCAGATATTTCGCGGATATGAAAAAGCTCCATACCGATATAAAGTCACTTCTTAACAACAAGGCGGATTTTGACGTTCTGTCACTCGGTATGTCGGCGGACTATGCCGAAGCGGTAAAGGAAGGCTCAACGCTTGTCAGAGTCGGCTCATCCCTGTTCGGCGCGCGCCGTTATTAAATGTTATAAAATTTTATCTTTAAATAAACACCCCACTATGAAAGGAAAATAAAAAAATGAAATTTGCGGAAAAATTCAAAAATTATTTCACCCTCGATGATGAAGACGAGAATATCGATGATACATTTGAGCAGGACGAGCCCGAAACCGTCCGTTCATCCTCACGTCCCGAGCGTCAGTACACCGCACGCGGTGAAAAGCCCAATGTCGTGAATATTCACGCGACCGCAAAGCTGCAGGTTGTATTCAAAAAGCCCAAAAGCTACAAAGATGATGCAGCCGATATTGTCAATGAGCTTATTGCAAAACACACGGTTGTTGTCAATATGAAGGATGTCGTCAAAGATGATAGTAAAAATATACTTTGTTTTGTGACGGGTGCCGCTTTCGCTTTAGGCGGAAATGTCAAGAAAATTGCCGAAGACACATATCTTGTAACTCCCTTCAGTGTGGATGTTGTCGGCGACTTCCTTGACGAAATCGAAAATAACGGTATGTTATTCGATTAAGAGTCGACGTCATTTTATAAAGTCTTACAGATAAATCTCCCCGCAGAGAAAGGACGAGGCTTATGCTTACCCCGGCTCAGTTAAAACAGATAAAAATAGAACAGCGTGAAGAAGGATATTATTCCTCACAGGAGGTTGACAATCTCCTGCAGGAAATAGCCGGCGATTACACCGAAGTGTTCAACGAAAACGGCAATCTTGTCAGAAAGATGAGCATTCTTGCGGCAAAGCTCGAAGAGTATCGCAAGGATGAAAACGTTATGCGTGATGTTCTTCTCAACGCCCAGAAAAGTGCCGATCTGATTATTTCAACCGCACAGACAAGAGCAGATGAGATAATCGACGAAGCGAACAAAAGTGTTGCCGATATAGAAAAATCGGCGGACGGAATAATCGAGGACGCAAACGCCAAGGCCGAAAAGACAAATCAGGCGGCGGAAGCGGAATATCAGAGTATAATTCAGTCCGCAAAGGTTCTTGCCGACAGCTATATCGGTGCCGCACGTGAGTCCTCCGAAAAGATTAACGCCGAAACCGAACGCAGTGTCAATGACCTTCTGGCGGACTGCGACACAAAGGCCACAGCTGTTCTCGAAAAAGCGCAGGTGCGTTCGGCGGAGCTTATGAGAGACGCTCAGAAGGCCGCCGATGCCATAACCGAAAACGCTCAGGCGGATGCCGAAGAGACACGTGAAGCGGCAAAAGCCGAGGCGGAGCAGGCGGCAAAGGAAATTGTCGATAAAGCAAACGCCGAAGCCGCTAAAATTCTCGAAGAAGCAAACGCCGGTGCCGAAAAGACGATGAACGAAGCCAAGGAAGCGTCCGATAATCTTCGTGATACAACATCCGAAAAGGCTCAGTCCGTTATGTCCGAAGCACAGAATAATGCCGAAGAGCTTAAAAGCACCGTCGACAAATACGCGGAAGAAAAACGCGCGAGTGCCGACAAATACGACGAAGACAAACGCACCGAAGCGGATAAGTACACCGAAGAAAAGCACGCCGAAGCGGATAAATATGCCGAAGAAAAGCATAACGAAGCCGACACCTATGCCGAGACACAGCGTGAGGATGCCGATGCCAGGGCGTGGAATATTATGGTAGAAGCGGAGCAGAAGTCAGCCGAGCTTACTGCCGAAGCACAGAAAAAGCTTGACGAAGCAAACGAAAAGGCACAGACAATTGCGGCGGAAACCGAAGAAAAGATATCAGCCGCAATGTCCGCCGCCGAAGAAAAAGCATATTCAATGCTCGAAAACGCCAAGAAAGAATCCGAAAAGACGCTGTCCGAGGCGACCGAAAAAGCGAACACGCTTATAAACGAAGCTACCGAGAAGTCAGACACACTTTTAGGTGAAGCCGAAGAAAAAGCAAATACACTTGTAAATGACGCTACCGAAAAGGCAAATGCTCTTTTAAGCGAAGCTACCGAGAAGTCGAATGCCCTTATGAGCGAAGCCGAAAGCTCCTCCTCCTCTCTTACGAGTGAAGCCGAGGAAAAGCACAGCACGCT
The DNA here is from genome assembly GCA_963625735.1 of bacterium. Lineage (GTDB taxonomy): Bacteria > Bacillota > Clostridia > Oscillospirales > Acutalibacteraceae > RUG806. The sequence goes on along the minus strand of CAVFUV010000012.1, from coordinate 3,296 downwards.
TCTGGCCGCCGCCGAGCAGAAGGCATATGAAATGCTGAATGTCGCGAAGGCAAAGGCGGAAGAAATGATAAACGCCGCCGAGACCGAGGCCGCCGAGCTTCTGACGACCGCAAGAACCGAAGCGGCTGAAATAAAAGAGACTGCAGACAAAAATGCCGAAGCAAAGCTTAATGAGGCACAGCAGAAGGCAGACAGCGCGTTTGAAACCACACGCACCGAAACCGAAACACAGCTCAGAACCGCCATGGAGCAGGCAGTCGGCACAATAAACGACGCAAAAACACTTGTCGAGGAATTAAAAGCCAAGAGCGAACAGCAGGCGGCGGAACTTCTTGAAGCGGCAAAGACAAAGGCGAACAGCATTCTGACCGAAGCGAAAAAATCCGCCGCGGAGCTTGCCGCAGATGCCGAAAGACGAGTAAATGAAGCGCTTGCGTCATGTGATGAAACAATCGAAAAGAAGCTTAACGAAACCAAGGAAAAAAGCAATATAATGTCGCATCTCGCAACCGAGAATGCCCGTTCAAAGGCGGCAAATGCCGACAGAAACGCAAACTCGATGCTTGACGAAGCCAAGACGAAATCCGCGGAACTGTTGTCCGCATCAAAGGCTGAATGCGACAGAATGTCCGAAATTGCCATAAACTTAAGAAGCGGTATTAAAAATCTTCTTGATACCGCCACGGTCAACTACAATACCGTTCGCAATCAGGCGGCAACCCTTCGTGAAAATCTCGAAAAGCAGGTCGCGGCAAGCGAGGAGCTGTTAAAGGCACAGCAGGCGGCACTGGCGGTTCTGCCCGAATTTGAGGATGACGGCATGTTCGACGTAAATCTCGATGCCGTTATCGAGCCCTTGAGCGAAGGCATAGACGCGGCGGCTGTTCTTGCCTCATTCGGACTCGGAGCGGAGAGGGAAGTCGGCAAAGAGGATGTTGAAACTCCCGTTGATTACAGCGATATGGCAGTCACCGAAAAGAGCGAAAGCGTTGAAATCAACGTTGACACTTCAGCAGTTGACGCAAACGCGGAAGCGGTTAACGCCGTTGATACGCAGGAGTTTATCGGCGAAAATTCCGAATTTACGGATCTCGGTGATATCGCCCTCCCCGACAGCACGGTTATCGATGATAATAAAAACGCAGATACGTCCGATATGACACTGTCGGAGGACGCATATGAGGTTCCCGATTATTCTCCGGACGATATTCACGCAAAAGCGGATGCTCTCAGAAATTCCGTCAGTGACACAGCCGAGACAGGTTCACGGGAAATAGCCGAAATCGCCGGCAGAAATCAGCCGACCGAAGAAACCATCGAGCCTGAAAAAATCGAGGAAAATGATATTCCGGAAGTAAAAGCCGAAGAAATTCCGAATGACGAAATTGACGGATTCGGTGATTTTGAAACAATAGAGCAGGAAGAATACATTACAAAATCATACGAAAAAGAGCCTGAAGAAGACACAGCCGAAGAGGCGGAAAATACCGAAGACTATTCCGAAGAAAACGTCGCAGGAAACATTGCCGAAAAGCTTGCCGCAATGAAGCAGGAGCCTGCTCAATCGGCAGAGGATACGCCCGAAGACACAGCCGACGACAGCGGTTTTGAAATCGACTTCTCGGTATTTGAGGATATCTCGGAGCCTGTTCACACCGAACACGAAAAGAGCGGCAAAAAGAAACGCAAGGACAAGAAAAAGAAAAGATAACGGAGGCACTCTGTGAAAAGCTTAAAAAAACGCATACTGATATTTGTGTCTCAGCTTATCGAAATTGTCGTTCTGGTCTTAATTGACCGTGGCATAAAAAATCTTGCGGCTGCAAATCTTCAGGGGCAGGATACAAAGGTGCTTATAAAGGGCTTTCTGGGGCTTATGTATGCCGAAAACACGGGCGCGGCGTTCAGCATGTTCAACACGTCAACAAACGCTCTATCCGTTGTGACCGGTGTGCTTATGGCGGCAGGACTTGTCGCACTGTTCCTCGTTAAGAAAAAGCCCGTGATTTATGACATATGCGTGCCGCTTGTTATAGCCGGCGGCATGGGCAATCTTGTAGACAGACTTACAAGAGGGTATGTCATAGACTATATACGCACGCTGTTTATCGATTTCCCGATTTTCAATTTTGCCGATATACTTATAACCTGTGCCTGTTTTGCGCTTATAATCTATCTTATATATGATATGGTGAAGGACGCAAAGAACGCCAAAAACAAAAAAGCCGAAAACGGCGAAAAAGAGTCATGACGGAATTTGAATACACCACGGACACCGAAAATGTCGGCGAACGGCTCGATAAATTTATAGCGGACACCGATTGCGGTCTGTCTCGCTCGGCGGTGCAGAACCTTATAGAAGAGGGCGGCGTAACCGTAAACGGCAAAACCGCAGACAAAAAATATAAGCTCAAATCGGGCGACAGAATTTCCGTTGAAGTGCCCGACCCAGAGCCGCTCGACGCAGTGCCGCAGAATATCCCGATAAATATTGTATATGAGGATGACAGCCTTCTTGTTGTCGACAAGCCCAAGGGTATGGTGGTTCACCCCGCACCCGGCAGCCCCGACAACACGCTTGTAAACGCTTTATTATATCACTGCGGCGACAGGCTCTCATCCATTAACGGTGTCATTCGCCCCGGTATAGTCCACAGGATAGACAAAGACACGTCGGGGCTTCTGATAGTCGCAAAAACGGATGACGCCCACAGAATTCTTGCCGAGCAGATTGCCGTTCACTCATTTAAAAGAGAGTATCGTGCCGTTGTCATGGGGCATATGCCGAATTTGTCCGGCACAATTGACGTGCCTCTCGGCAGAAGCAAGAATGACAGAAAAAAGCAGGCGGCTAACGGCATAAATCCCCGAAACGCCGTAACGCACTATAATGTGCTTCTGAGCTTTGACGGCTTCGACTATGTTAAATTTACGCTCGAAACGGGCAGAACGCATCAGATAAGAGTTCACAGTGCATATATCGGTCACCCGGTTGTCGGCGATACGGTGTACGGCGACGCAAAAAGGACATACGGTCTATGCGGACAGTGCCTTCACGCCGCCGTGATAGGATTTGTTCATCCGATTACAAAAGAATATCTTGAATTTTCGTCAACGCTCCCCGAGTATTTTACGGATTTCCTGCATGGCAGGGGAGTGGAGGATAAAGAAATCAGTGCGGCGGATGATATTTTTTAATCGGCAATTGGCAGTTTGCAATTAGCAATGAAAGAGGGACCGGGGGTCGGGGACCGGGGACCGGGGGTGCGGAAGTCCTGCGGACTTGGATTATATGC
>CAVFUV010000011.1:0-20045 GCA_963625735.1 bacterium | reverse complement strand
CGGATATAACGACGAACTTGCGTCTGACTGTCACCTGACTGCTCTCCGATCATCTGTGCCGTTTCTTTTCCATCCCACTTCCCACCCACTGGGTCGGAAGTTAAATCAGTACGCTTGCCCTGCCTACTTAACGCATCCAACCGCATTTTGTAGGCAAATGCCTTTTCTGAGGGAAGTATCTGCGACCGCTGGTAGTTGCTCTCCACCATCAGCACAGTGGCAGCATCACGATCAAGGTCTACGACCTCGCAACGGAGTGCTTCAAATCCGGCAAGTTCACAAGCTCGTTTTCGCCTGTGACCGGAAATCAGCTCATATCTGCCGTCCTCTTTCTGACGGACGGTAGCCGGAGTAATGACTCCTCGCTCCTTGACGCTCTCCACAAGCTGTATCATATCTTCATCATCCCGCACCTTAAATGGGTGGTTGGGAAAATCGTCGATCAGCTCAAGGGGAATATCTCGGATTTTGCTGAGTTTGGCATCGTCCCGAAGCTCCTGTGTGGAAAACAGGTCATCGAGCGTCGGCAGAGTGAAGTCGCTCTTTCTTCCTGCCATCGGCGGACACCTCCTTTGCGAACTCAGCATAAGCCTTTGCAACAGGACTGCTCGGCTCATACTTGTAGATGCTTACGCCCTTGGAAGCAACCTCTGCGGCTTTCACAGCCATAGGAATGGAAGAACGGTATATCTTTATAACGCTTCCAAAGTTATTTCGCAGTGCGTCGGCAGTGCTTTTTGCGAGGTTGGTGCGGTTATCTACGATATTCAAAAGAATACCGTCGATTCGCAGGCTCGGATTGATGTACTGTCTGACCTTTCCAATGGTCTGCATTAGTTGGGTCATTCCCTTTGCCGGAAGGTATTGCGCCTGCACGGGAATGATTACGCTATCTGCCGCCGCCAACGCATTCAGAGTGACCATACCGAGTGAAGGCATACAATCAATCAGTACATAGTCATAATTGTCTTTGACCTTGCTCAGATAGCTTCTCAGAATGGTTTCACGGCTCATTGCGGTGACAAGCATCATTTCCATAGCGGACAGCTCGATATTGGCAGGGAGCAGATCGACATTTTCCTCGTGATGCAGAATACCGCTTTGCGGGTCTGTATGCTCCTCACGGATAACCCCGGAGAGCTTGTCGGTAATGGTCGTCGTAAGACTGTCATTATCTCGCCATCCGAGACAAGTCGTGAGGTCGCCCTGCGGGTCGGCATCTACAAGGAGTACCTTCTTGCCGAGTCGTACAAGCCCAACACCCAAATTGACCGTTGTGGTCGTTTTGCCTGTGCCGCCTTTCTGATTGCAGATAGCAATCGTTTTGCAGTTTGGCATTTTTGCTTTCCTCCTTCTTATTAGATTTGGATCGCTCGATCCACCAAAACACAGGAAGTGTATCCTGTGCTTTGGTGGTCGCATTTAACTCGATCTCATCCCCCAAATGCGTAAAAGGAAATCAACAGGCGTTCGGCTGCTAACCGAACTCATAGGAGTCTCACCTCTGCCGGGTTCTCCGCTAGCCCCATAGGGAAGTATCATTATCCCCGAGTCGTTTCATCGCCTTATCCGTAGCAATCGGATATTTCAGAATGGTTCGGAATCGCTACCGACCTTGCTTTCCGTGATAACCCTTGTGGGCAGGAAGTTCGTGGCGCACCTTCATTCGGCTGGGGCTTTCGCCCCCGATCGGGAATGTACCTGTTGAATGTGTATTCTGTTTTCAAGGATCTCGAGGTTTTCGCCCTCACTAACCAACTGGGAACTTTTTTCGGAAATAACAAAGAGAATTTTCAAAAAAATTTTTCACCGCCATTCGGGGACAAAAAAAGCCCCTATCACATCACGGGGATGTAATAGGGGCAGAAACGGAAAAAGCCCGCTGACCGAAATCAGCGGGCGTAAATCTTATTAACTTATCTTACACTATCCGAACTTGTCTGCCATCGCATAATTTTGATCGCATTTTTGGCGTAAGCTCGGAGTAAATTGGCGTAAGCTTTGGCGTAAGCAAGCCGATCTGGAGTAAATCAGTACAGCTTCGCGCCGGCGGGAATATGAGGATCTACCATCAAGAGATGAAGCTTCTCCTCGCCGTTTTCGTTGTGTACGGCGGAGATGAGCATACCGCAGGAATCGATGCCCATCATCGGACGGGGCGGAAGATTTGTGATGGCGATGCAGGTCTTGCCGACCAGCTCTTCGGGCTCGTAATAGGCATGAATTCCGCTTAAAATCACGCGATTTTCGCCTGTTCCGTCGTCCAAAGTGAACTTCAGGAGCTTTTTGGACTTCGGTACAGCCTCGCAGGCGAGCACCTTTACGGCTCTGAAATCCGACTTCGAGAAGGTCTCAAAATCGACGAAATCGGAGAAGAGCGGCTCAATTTGCACATTTGAAAAATCAATAGGCTCGTCTACAACAGGGATATCAACCTGTGTCTCGGCATCGCCGATGATGCCTTCCTTGGCAACCTTTTCGGGCTTCTTAGCCTTCTTTTCGGAGTCCAAGGTTTTCATTGTCGGGAACAGCAGAACATCTCTTATCGCCTGTGAATCTGTAAACAGCATTACCATACGGTCGATGCCGAAGCCGATGCCGCCCGTGGGTGCCATGCCGTATTCGAGAGCTGTAAGGAAGTCTTCATCCGTGTGGTTTGCTTCCTCGTCACCTGCGGCACAAAGTGCGTCCTGTGCTTTAAAGCGTTCACGCTGGTCGATGGGGTCGTTAAGCTCGGAGTAGGCGTTTGCAAGCTCCCAGCCGTTCATGAAGAACTCGAAACGCTCAACATAATCGGGGTTCTCGGGCTTTCTCTTTGTAAGGGGAGAAATCTCAACCGGGTGATCCATAAGGAATGTCGGCTGAATAAGATGCTCCTCAACATATTCTTCAAAGAACAGATTTAGAATATCGCCCTTCTTGTGACGTTCTTCGTAAGCAATGCCCTTTTCTTTCGCGAGAGCCTTTGCTTCTTCGTCTGTCTTTATTTCGTTAAAGTCAACACCGGCATATTTTTTGACGGCGTCAAGCATTGTAATTCTCTCAAACGGCTTGCCCAGATCCATTTCGATGCCGTTAAATACGATTTTTGTTGTGCCGAGAACCTCCTGTGCCACATAGCGATAGAGGTTTTCGGTAAGGTCCATCATGCCGTGGTAGTCGGTGTAGGCCTGATAGAGCTCCATAAGAGTAAACTCGGGGTTGTGGCGTGTGTCGACACCCTCGTTTCTGAAAACTCTGCCTATCTCGAAAACTCTCTCCATGCCGCCGACTATAAGACGCTTAAGATAGAGCTCAAGTGAAATTCTCAGACGCAGATCTTCGTTAAGAGCGTTGAAATGCGTTTCAAAAGGACGGGCCGACGCGCCGCCTGCGTTTGAAACAAGCATGGGTGTCTCAACCTCGATAAAGTCCTGTGTCGCGAGATATTTTCTTATGGCGCTTATTATCTTTGAACGCTTTATAAATGTATCCTTTACATCGGGATTCATTATAAGGTCAACATATCTCTGACGATAACGCATATCGACGTTTGTGAGACCGTGATATTTTTCGGGGAGGGGGAGAAGTGACTTTGTGAGAAGGCGAACGGACTTTGCGTGAACGGAAATTTCACCTGTCTGTGTCTTGAATACAAAGCCCTTTACTTCGACGATATCGCCTATGTCGTACTTCTTGAAATACGCGTATTCTTCGTCGCCTATGTCGTCACGGCGAACATAAACCTGCATTCTGCCGTCACGGTCGGCAATGTTCATAAACGATGCCTTGCCCATGGGACGCTTTGACATGATACGGCCGCACAGACTTACATCCTTGCCTTCGCACTCGTCGAAATTATTTGAAATGTCAGCCGTGTGAAGCTCCTGCTCGGCGGTTGTCACCTGAAACGGATCTCTGCCTGCCGCCTTGAATGCGTCAAGCTTGTCAAGACGAACCTTGCGAAGCTCGTTTTCGGACTGACGGGGTGCGTTGTTTTCTTCTGCCATTTTTATATACCATCCGCAAAAAGCGAAATCCTTTCGTTATTCGATGCTTTCCTTTGAAATTTCAAGAATCTTAAGGTCAATGTTACCTGTGGGGGCTTCAACGATAACATCCTCGCCGACCTTGTGGCCCAGAAGCGCTCTGCCGATGGGGGATTCGTCGGAGATTTTGTTTTCGATGGGGTTTGCCTGAGGTGAGCCGACTATCTGATAAATGTCAACTTCGCTGTATGTCTTGTCTTCAACCTTTACAAAAAGTCCGGTTTCAACCTTGTCGGTTGTAAGTGAGCTCTCATCGAGAACGGTTGCGTGTGCGAGCATATATTCAAGCTCGGCAATGCGGGCTTCAAGTTTTGCCTGGTCGGATTTTGCTTCGTCGTACTCGGCGTTTTCGGACAGGTCGCCGAAGGACTTTGCTTCCTTGATTTTTTCGGCAATGTCGTTTCTGCCGTTTGAACGCAGATCCTTAAGCTCTGCCTTATACTTTTCTATAACTTTTAAAGGTAATACGTATTCGTCTGCCATGTTTGTCAGATCCTTTCAAAATTCATTACAAAACTGTATTTTATTTTTTTTCTCGCTTTTTGTCAAGACTACTTTTTCGCCGCTTCGACAATTTGCTTTATGTATGACACAAAACTGTCTGTTTCTCCGCCGACCAATTCGATTATATCGAATACCGCAGATGCGACGTCTGCCGGGAGCTTTTCGAGATCCGTCGGTGTATCGTCTGTGGTGTCGCCGGTGTCATCGGTGTCGTCGGTATCGTCATCGGTGTCGTCGGGAGGAGTCTCAACTACAATTTTAATTTCCTCGCCTTCGGGAACTTCGGTGAATGGTTCGTCAAGATGCACAGACATACGAAGAATAAGGCGTGCGTCCTTAACATCGATTTTGCCGTTGAAATCAACATCGGTATAGATAAGATCATCGGAGTCCTTTATAGTCTCAAGCCCTATTGCGTGACGAAGAGCTGAACGCGCATCGGCAACGGTAACCTTAAGGTTGTTGTCAACATCGCCGAACGGACGCGCGGTGTAATCTATATTTTCAATGTGTATCTCAATTCTGTATTTTACGTTGAGCTTGAACTGCTTAAGAACATCCTCGGCGGACGTGTCCTTGTCAAGTCCCGACAGAATGGCGTTCGCAAGCGCAATGCCGGTTTTCAGGAAGCTGAATGTAAAGCCCTGACCTTTATAAATCGCGTCGATAACTGCGAGCAGATCATACATTGAAGCACTGAACTGATACTGTGTGGCGGATTCGTATTTTGACAGTGTTCCGTCATCGTTGAAATAAAGGTTTACAAGGCTCTTGCCGTATTTGAAGTCATCGAATTTTACGTTTTCGAGAACGCTGTCACCCGAAACGTCGCCGCTTATCAGAACGGGATCTATTTTGCCGTCCGAGAGTGAAAAGACCTTCGCTCGTGATGTTGTCGCATCCGAAGTGTCGGGCGTTACAGGCTGATTATAAAGCACCGTAAGTCGATAGGGTTCACTTGAACCGCTCTTTGTGTAGGCGTGAAGTGTAAAATCGGTGTCCTCGGGGGTTAATTCCGACACGGTGTTTTTGCCGTAGAGAGGAATGTAATATTTTCTGCTCTCGCCGCTTTTAAGCGTTACGGTGTCGAAGTTTACGGTGTCTTCACCAAGAAGCGTCTGAAGAAGAACCTTTGAAATTGAGGATTTGTTCTTGAAAATGGAATCGAACAGCGGAATAAGGTATTTTTCCGCTTCTTCGGCGACTGAGCTGTCAACACCGTTTTTGGTAACCGTAATACCGTTTTCCTCAAGTCCCGAGGCATCGGTTATGGTCAGTGCCGGTCTTTTGGTCTTGAGTGTGTTTGCGGAATCCGTAAATTTGTTGACAAGGCGGGCATATTCCTCGGGCTCCGTCTGCGGGTCCACAATTCGCACACTGTCGGTGTCAAGTGTGGACATTGCGGCAAAGGCGGGGCATGCAAGGCTCATTGTAAGCACCGCCGCCAGAAACAGGGATATAAAGCGTTTGACTGTTTTTGTTGACATATACGTTCACTTCCCAAATTACTTAACTAAGTTAAGCTTTATCATAACGAGTGCGCCGACAATTGCGGCTACAATCGTAACGAACATAAGTGTGCCGACACCGAGTGTCGGGGCAAAAAGAAGAACAACAACACCCACAACAATGGGGAAAATCGAAATTTTCCAGTGTTTTCTGAAATAGCTTGCGCCCAGTGCTCCGAACAGTGCGCTTGTGACATACGAAAATGCGGGACGCAGTGTGTCGCTCTCTTTGAGAACGGGCAAAACGGGGCTGAAAACAAGCACGCCGACGGCGATTATAATTGTTGTGGTTATCGCGGATGATCCGATTGCGATGGTTGAAATAACTTCGCCCTCTTCGCTGTTTGCCTTTACGCCCGCTTTTTCCATGGCGTTAAGTCCGCAGGGAAGCTTGAGGTTTGTGATGTTGCCGGTTACAAAGCTTAAGTATGTGCCGCCCGCACCGAGCATGGGTGTGTAGGTGATAACTTCTATTATGGCCGTTGTCCAGTAAATCAGAATAACCTTGGTAAGTGCGCTGAAAACAACCTTTGCCTCGGGCCATACGTTATAGAAAACGCAGAAGCCGAAGGGCAGTGACAGCAGCACAAGCAGTGCGCCGACGGTCCAGATGCGTCCCCATGTGTGTACCTTGTCAAGATAGGGTCTTTCTTTCCTGCTCATGCGGATGCACCTCCCCACCATGTAAAGGATGTTACGCTTTCGGGCAGTGCGACGGTCAGCAGGATGCATACACCCATCGCCGCAAAAATGCTTATGGGCAGAGCGAACATTTCAAGCTTTTTAAGATTGAATTTGTGGCAAATCGCTTCAAGCGCAATCATGATAACCATAGCCGATACAAGAGTTGCAATTGACATAAAGCCTGCATCGGAAGTGCCGTCGGAGGATTTTCCGTTAATGGATACGGCTATGAATGCCGCGATAATTCCGATAAATGCCGCCGCCGAAACGTTGTCGGCAAGCTTTGAGTTTTTCTCGCTCTTTGACACAAGTCCGCCGATTTTTTTCTGAATAAGCTTACAGAAAATGGGGACAAGAACAAGCGCGAAGCTTGTGCCGACGGTCATAACCCACATGACAGCCGCAAACTGCGTGGGGTCGGTGACCTCGATGTTTATGTTTGAACCGAACTGCTCGAGCATTGTGCTTGCCGCAACGGTTTCATAGGCAAGGTTTCCTATGACGCTGAGTCTTATCCACGGCAGAACTATGCCGAGAGCGGATGCAAGCACCAGAACGGTAGCCAGAATTGAAATGGCGGGGGCTATTGTAAAAAGAGCCGCACTGATAATTGTGTCCTTAATTGTCTCTTTTGATATGCCGAGCTCTTTTGCGCGCTTTGAGGCCTTTACCATAAAAAAGACAGATTCAACGACAACGAACAGAATTATGAACGCCGCCATTGCATACATGAACGGACTTTCCTTAAAATCCATACATGCACCTCCTGTACTAAAATATAAACAATAATACCATATATTGATTTTTTAGTCAACCGCTTATACTTTACAAAGTGAAAAAATTGTGATAAAATCAGCTTGGCAAATAGTAAAGTAAGTGGTCAGTGGACAGTGGTCGGCGGTCGGTGTTCAGAAGGGCACCGTATGCCTTGGATAATATGTTTTTTTTGCGATATCCGGTCCTTGTTCTTAAAACATTGCGGAGCCTTATAATTTAAGGATCTTCGCACCTTCCTTATTCACTGGCCACTGGATACCGGATACTGACCACTGAAGAAATTATTCATCGATAGAGGTAGTTAATATGATATTTGTTTCCCCTTCTTTGCTTTCAAGTGATTTTTCCCGCCTCGGGGAAGAAGCCGCGGTGTGCAAAAACGCCGGCGCGGATATGATACATATAGATGTCATGGACGGTCATTTCGTCCCGAACATCACGCTCGGCGCGCCGATTGTAAAGTCTCTTCGCAAGTGCTCCGATCTGTGTTTTGACGTGCATCTTATGATAAGCGACCCCATAAAATACATTCCCGATTTCATAAAGGCGGGTGCGGATATAATCACCGTTCACGCGGAGTCCGACGGCAGCACCGAAGAAGCCGTTGACATGATTAACGCCGCCGGAATAAAGGCGGGTGTCGCCATAAAGCCCAAAACTCCGGCAAGCGAGGTTTTTCCGTATCTTGACAAGCTGTCAATGGTGCTTGTTATGACGGTTGAACCCGGTTTCGGCGGTCAGAGCTTTATGACGGACATGATGCCCAAAATCCGTGAAATAGGAGCCGAAGCCGAAAAAAGAGGACTCAGTCTCGATATTGAGGTCGACGGCGGAATTACCGACAAGACTTTGCCCGTAGCGTATGAAGCCGGCGCGAACGTTTTTGTTGCCGGCAGCTATTTCTTCGGTGCGTCCGACAGAAAAGCGGCTGTTGACGCCATGAGACACTCCGCAAAATAAAGCTTTTATAACAAATTTGCGATTTTAAGGACACAATATGAAGTCTGTAAAGCCCGAAAAGAAAAAAGACAAAAAGAAAAAGCGTAAAAGCGAAAAAAAGAGCCTGTTGATACAGGCAAAAAAACGTCGGCAGAAGCGTAAGTCCGAGAAAAAACAGGCACAGAACGCCGAAACAGTGTCTGTGTCGGATGACAGCCGTCGTTCGCTTATCTTAAACAAACGCAGGGAAGCCATAAAGAAAGCCGAGGACGCAAGAGAAAAAGAGTCCCGTGAGGTTTTTGAAAAAAAGCTTGAAAAGGCCTCCTCAAAAAAAGCTCCCGTCACATTACGGACGAGGGGCTATTACCGCTTTTCGCGTGATTTTCCGTCAAATACCGATGAAAACGGCTTCAGAGAAAATGTGCCGTACAGCAGAAAAAGACATACAAGAACGATTATTTTTGCCGTGCTCGGCTGTATTCTCGCTTTTGTGATAGGCTTTATTCCCACAAAAACCGCAATGTATATTTCCGATATTCCGCTTGACACGTCTTCGCCCGCAAACGCCGAGGATGAAGAAGAGGCGGCTGTCAGAGGTATGTTTGTCACCTATGATGAACTTAAGGCGAACGACAGTGGGGCAATTATCGAAAAGCTTAAAAAGAACAACTTAAACTGTGCCGTGTTTGAATTTAAGACGGATGACGGCTATTGCATTTTTAATACGGGTTCGTTTGTCGGCTCATCGGCGGACAGGCGTATCGCAACCGCATTTGACACCGCTCTTGCCGTTAAGGAAGCGGGTTATGATATCTACGCTTATATAAGCTGTTTTAAGGACAGCTGCGCGCCGTCATCGGACTATACCTCAGCCGTAAGAAGCGGCTCGGCCGACGGCGGAGCGTGGCTTGACAATTCCGGCAACAGCTGGCTTAACCCTTATTCGTCGACTGCGTGTGAGTATATTGCCGGCATTGTAAAAGCGGCGGCGGACGGCGGCTTTACGGATATCATTCTCGCGAATGTCTGCTTCCCGACCGATTCCGGAGAGACGGAGGCGTATTTTGACGGTGAAAGCTCGTCCGGAAAAAGCAGAAACGATATTCTCCGCTCGTTTGTTGACTCCGCCGTTGAAGCGGCAGGGGAGGCGAAGGTCACCGTTATGTGTGACTTAAACGCCGTAAATTCCTCGGGTGACAACACCCAGGGCGGCACGGACGGGTGTATGTTCGGCACTGCCGCAGACGGCGTATGCATCTCGGCACGATCATCGCTCGCGTCGTCGGTTGAGACTGTCGGCACAAAAGAGATAACGGGCGCGAACAAAATGCCGTATGTCTATGTCTCGGAAATAACAAAATATGCCGTAAATAACCGTGATGCATATACCGATTCGAACGATAAAATCTATCTGATAATCGACGGCGGCACATCGGCATCCGACGGAATTGATGCCGTGACGCTGTGCGGCGGGGATGGGTACTTTTTAAGGGAAGGCTGATTTTTTTTACAGTAGAATGAAGTTAGCAAGGAGCAGTGTGATGTAAATTGAGAGTGGAGAGTGGAGTGTGGAGTTTTCCTCTTGCGAAGCTATATAATCCAAGGCACGCAGTGCCTTCCTTAGCCTCTGACCCCCGGCCCCTTAAAAAAGCCGTTGTATCTGCCATACAGGCAAATGCAGCGGCTTTTTTTGATAGATTTATTTTTTTCCGAAGTGCAGTTCCCTGAGTCCGTCCACTTCATCGCAGACGGGTTTTAACGCGCACACGGAGCAGTCGAGAGATACATCCTTCATAATGTGATTTAACGCATCGAGAATGTTCTTTGATTTTTTCGCGAGGCGTTCGGCGGCACTGCCGTCAAAATCCGGAGCGGTTATATAATACACGCAGACATTTTTAACGGCGGGGTTCTCTCTATACTTCTTAATCAGAAGTGCCCCGGTGTTTTCAAAACGCATACCGTTTTTTATGCTCTTTTTTGAAACACGCACACGCTCTTTGTATGTGTCCGCTTCAAAGCGTGTCATAAAGCCTTCGGGGAAGAAGTGATATTTCGCGAACTCAATCTTTTTAACTGTGTCGTAAGCTTTCTGCTCGTCGATTATGTCTTCAATTCCGATGACGGAAACTCTGACAAACGGCGTGTCGCTTTTCAGACGGTCGAGATTTTCACCTATGACACATATTCTGTCCTGCCCTATGTCGCCCGATGTCACAATGTTAAAGCCCGTGCCGAAAAGTTCAAACGCACAGTCACGCTGCATTACAAATTCATTTCTGCCGACATCCGTCCGGGGGTTTTCGGGGGCAAACTCCTGTGTTTTGAAGTCTTTTGTCAGAGCGTAAAATTCGCTGAGAACCGAGTCAAAGAAGTTCATTAAAGGCGTCTGTCCTTTTCCTGCTTGTCATAGTGAACACCGAGGGCGTTATATACCTTATAGACAAGCTTCATGTCAAGATTGAGAAAATATACCGTAAACGTCAGAGCAAAGAGCAGAACGGAAATCACGGCTGTCAAAATACAAGCTTTTTTCATTGTGCCAGCCCCTTCTGTCTTGCGTATTCGGCAGCACCTAAAGCGCCCATAAGCTGCGGGTCAATGTCAAGATCGACAACCTTGATTTTAAGAACCTTTTCTATTGCCTGCTTAAGACCGTCATTTTTGGCACATCCGCCCGTAAGTGTAATGCTTGTCGTCGCACCTGCTTTTTTAGCCATGACAAAGCATCTTTTCGCGACCGCAAGCTCAATGCCCGCCGCAATTTCGTCCATGGGCTTGCCCTCGCCTACAAGTGAAATAACCTCACTCTCGGCAAAAACAGTGCACTGCGCAGTGATTGGTATTGTATTTTTTGCTGTAAGGCTGAGCTTCGAAAACTCGGGAAGGCTCATCTCGAAAGCATTAGCCATTGCTTCGAAAAATCTGCCCGTACCTGCGGCGCACTTGTCGTTCATCGCGAAGTTCTTGACAGTGCCGTCGGTGTCGATTGCTATGCCCTTGACATCCTGACCGCCTATATCGATAATCGCCTTTACATTGGGGTTTGTTACATGAACACCCATTGCGTGACAGCTTATCTCGCTTATGTTTTCATCTGCCTGAGGCACCTTGTTTCTGCCGTAGCCCGTGCCGATAAGATAAGATAAATCCGAAGGGGAGTTCAGGTCCTTAACCTGACTTACGGCATCGTTAAGAGCTATTTCCGCCGACTGTACGGGGTTTATTTTGCTGCGGTTTGTTACATCGGCAACCATTTTGCCGTTTTCATCGAGAATAACGCATTTTGTGTAGGTCGAGCCTACATCGCATCCGCCGAAATATTTCATTTTATATTACTCCTTTTACCAAGATAATGAATCGTCAAAGTCAACAAGTGTGGGGTCAACGGGCTCTTCCTGCAGAACCGTCTGCATATACTTGTTTACGTGGTCACGCATGTCGCGTCTTGAAACAGTTCTGGGGTCCATAAGATCCTGCGGCACCCAGATGAAATTTATATTTCTCTCTCGTGCCCGGTCGTCAAAGATACCCACAAGACCGTCCATGCCTTTGCATGAAATCTGGTCATACATTATAACCGTGTCGGCATTGTACTCCTCAACTATTCTCCAGAGCTCGTCAACAACGTTGGTATAGCCGCCCTTTGTGTGCTTTCTCATTGTCGTGCGCTGAAGGGTTTTTGCGAAGGTCGCAAGTGCCTCTTCCTTGTCGGTCGTGCTGTATCTGATATAGGAAATCATGGTTTCCATATCCATTATGACGTTGATGCCCCAGCAGTTTTCAAGCCAGTTCGCGAAGTTTGTATAGTAGTTCGCGGGGCATGACCACACAATGGCTCTGTGACGCATTTCTTTTGATACCTTCGTCTTTTTCTCGTAGGCGTTGAGCATCAGACGGTTGACCTTTTTGTCAATCTTGAGAAATCTCGGATCCATGCCGCCCGAAATATGGAAATAGAACAGTCGATAAAGCCAGAATGTTGCACCGGTCATCTGCGGATAATCCGTTTTGTTTATCTCCCACTTCTGCACTTCATAATCAAGCTGTTTGTTATATTCCTTCATTGCGCTAAAGAACGCATCCCAGTTAAACTTTGTGTGCATCTCTTTCTCGATGAACTTAATGCACTCCTTTACTTCCTCAACTGCGTATTCCTGCGCAAGCTCTTCATTATAGCGAAGCGGAACGTTTATAACATAGGTCGGAAGCTTGAAGCGTCTGTCGATATACGCGGAGTTCATAATCGAGCCGTCGCAGGGCATATTGCACGTTACGGAACATTTGCCGACAAGAGGGTAGTCGTCGTTAATTGCGACACCTGCCTCGGCACTGGGCAGGGGGCAAACGTCCGCCGGAACGCCGTAGCTCTCGGTTATGTCAAGATAGGGCGGTGTAATGTTCTGGTCAACCATGCTCGTCAGGAAAATCGGAATTGTGGTAACATGGTTGTCTTTAAGATCGGGGAAGCCCGCCATAATTTCGGATGAGAAAATCTCGTCGACGTTTACGGTTTTGCCCGCCTGTTTTGAATTGGGATGATAGTGTCTGTCGTTAGCGAGCAGATAGTGAATCATGTCCGTTGTGGGCTTTACAAGACCGTTCATATGCAGATGTGTAATTCGAAGCTGCGGTCCTCTCATGCCCTCTGTCAGACGGTCAACCCATGCCGGAGCGGACAGATAGCTTGCCATCCAGCGATAGTCCCATATGCCTCTTACCGTTGAAACGGGAGCCTTCGCCGTCATTTTTATAATGTCTTTCCATGTGATGAGCCAGCGGTAATAGTCATACGCCGTGTCGGCAACGCCACGCCACTCTCTGTGCTTTAAAAGACCTGTTTTGTCCTGATGAAGCTTGCCTAAATCATGCGGCTGGTTTCTCCAGAGATTTTTAAGCTTTGACATTATTTTGCCTCCCCCTTTGCCTTCTGTATTTTCTTTATCTCGAGGCTTTCGACAAATGCCTGAATACGTGTTCTCAGCTGTCCCGAGGCGTTTGCCGTGTACTGTCTGTCAACGGATACCGACGGAATGCCGAAATCGTTTGTGATAATATGTGATGCCAACGCTCTCTCATAGCCCCAGTATTCACAGAACTTGAGCTGTTCATAGACAACGCCGTCGGCATGGTATTCCTCAACCAGCTGTCTGACATACTCTTTTCTGCCGTTAACTTTATCCTGACTCATATATCTCGGGCACTGGCTTGTGTGCATATAGTGAAGCAGAATCTGCTCCAGTACGTCGCCGTCGTCCGTAAGCTTAATCTCTTCTCTGCCGGGAAGTGAACCGAAGCAGAAGCGGTCGGCGACAACAAGAGCGCCTGCCTCCTCAAACAGCTTCGTAAAATCGGGGTCGTCAAGCTCCGAGCCGACAACAACGATTTTCGCTCTGAAATTTTTCTTGGCGTCGGGCTGTCTTGTCTTAAGCTCTTCGGCTGTCTCTCTTAATTTGTCAACTATAAGATACTTGGGGCAGACATAAGACACAAGGCACAGAACGTGATATTCATAGCCCGTTATACGCGGATTTTCTTCTTTGCGGTATTCGCCGATTTCGGTAAGAATGCGGCAGACCTCGTTATGCTCCTTAACCGCCTGTCTCATGGCGTCGTCGCTAATGTCAACGCCGTAAACGTCA
Organism: bacterium; assembly: GCA_963625735.1. Lineage (GTDB taxonomy): Bacteria > Bacillota > Clostridia > Oscillospirales > Acutalibacteraceae > RUG806. Next base: position 5,963 of record CAVFUV010000011.1, on the reverse strand, counting down.
TGAAGTCTGTCAAGCACCTTGACCTGAAGCTGTGTCTTGTAGTGCTTTACGGTGTGCGGAGCGATTTTAAGCGGAACATCGGGAATTGCCACAAAGAATTTGTCATTAGGAACAAGCTTGAGAAGCTCAAAATGCTCATACGCTCTGTTCATCTCGGAGCAGGTCTCTGACCCTATGAGTGCGTCAAGGTGATTATAGCCACCCTCAATTCCTCTTTCGACAAGTGCCTTGCTGTATCCGCAGAGATATGAGCTCATATAGTAGGTCGCAATGTCAAGCGAACCGGTTCTGGGGGCTCTGAGTCTTGTGCTGAAGCATCCCGGGAGATTTAACAGCACCTCGGGGATATGATAGCAGGTGTAGCCGAGACACAGCCGGCCGTCCTGTTTTGCCTGCTGAACAAGCTCGTTGTTCGCTTCCTGCAGCAGGTTTTCGAAATAGATTAAATGCTTTAAGTCTTTCATACATTTTCCTCACTGTATATGCCGATTTTCTCAAGTGCTTCATCCGTTCCTCTGACTATGTTGCAGTCGTCGGGCAGGTTGAATATGTTCTTGCCCTCAATGTCAAAAATCGCGAGAGATGAATCGGACATTATATACGATAAAACGGGTATGCCGTTTGTATCTATTTTTGAAATGACGCTTTTATCGGGTATTCTGTTGATTATCGCGCCGAGCTTTTCATACATTACAAGCTCATCCGCGACACCTTTTATGGTATTTATGACCTGAATGCCCTTTTTGCTGGAGTCACTGATTAAAAGAAGATGCGTCACCTTCTCCATTACACGGCGGTTTATCTGTTCTATTCCCGCTTCGCCGTCAATGACCACAAAGTCAAAGTCCTGCGAGATAAGACTTATTACCGCTTTAAGATAAGAGTTTATTTTGCAATAGCACCCCGCGCTCTCGGGTCTGCCGATTGCGATAAAAGCGAAGCCGTCGGTTTCTACGACTGCGTCATAGATTTTGTATCTTGCGTCGCCCAGAAGCTCCACGGCGGTTTTTGTTTCGCCCGCGTCCAGTGCTTCGGTGACCTCTTTTCTTATGTCGTCGATTGTGTATCTTACATCAATGTTAAGTGCGGTCGACAGCCCCACGGCGGGGTCCGCGTCGATTGCAAGAATCTTTTTGTTCGGAAATTTCTGTGTCAGCAGCTTTACGATAACGGCGGAAATCGATGTCTTGCCGACGCCGCCCTTGCCGGACACGGCTATTATTTTTGGCTTATGTTGCAATTTTGGCACATCCTTACTTGTAATACTCAGAGAACAGCATAGATAACTGAAAATAGGGGTCAGGGACCGGGGACCGGGTGCCGGGGAAGGAAGGCACTGCGTGCCTTGGATTATAAGCTGACGCTATTTGTAACTCCACTCTCCACACTCCACTCTTTGCAATGGTTAGTTAAAATTTTCACAAAACATTATAGCAAACACATTTTATATTTTCAATCGGTTTTTTGTAATAAATTATATTAATTCTGATACGGTGTAAAATGTTCAAATTTTTTATATTTTAAGCGGCTTTTAAGTTGAATAATTAAAATCTAAGGCGAGGGTTGAATCCGAAAAGAAATTTCCTATTGATTTGCCCCGAAAAATATTGTATTATATTTTTTATCTTTTGAGAGAAGAAGGAGTTCGAAATGAAGAAAATGTCCCACCCCATTATTATTACACTTTTATTTGTCGTTTTTCTTTCACTGCTCGTATTTGCCGGATGCAAGGCGTTCAGCGGCGACAAGGATGACACAACACTCGAAGAAATAGAGAGCACCATCGAAGCGGCTGAAAATTCGTCTTCCGAATATGAAACCGTTATCGAAACCGAAACCGACGCAAACGGCGAAGCGGTAACAGATGAAAGCGGCGAGGCGGTCACAGTGGTAAAAGAAGTTACAACAGCACAGAACACAAATGCCGAAAACGCGACTGCAGCTACCGAAAACGCCACGAGTGCGTCCGGCAACACAAACAATAACTCTGATACAAACACCGAGACAAAGGTCAACACAAATAACTCGGGCAAGACAAACACAAAAACCAACACCAATACGAACACGAATACAAACACAAACACAAACACAAATACAACCACGGGCAAAACCGATTTTGACATTATCACAAGCGGCACATTTGACCTGTCGGGCAGTGTAAAAGACACCGACGGCAGTGTTACTCCGCTTGAGATAGCACGCACACCCTCCTCTGTCTATATGCTCTCAAGCATTGACGGCGTAAGCATGGGCGCACTCATAGCGGACGAAAAAACGTATATGATCTGCCCCTCAAAGAAATGCTACCTTGAAATCACAAGCTCCATGTTAAAGCTTATGGATATGGACATGGATGAGCTTGTTGACGCTTCGCAGTATTCTTTCAGCGATCTGGGCAAGCTCTCTGATGCCGTTTCGACAACAACCGAAAACTTTAACGGCACTTCCTGCACCGCGTATAAATTCAACAAATCCGACACAAGTATAATCACATTCTATATGAACGGCACAAAGCTTCTGGGCTTTACTTCCGCAAACTCCGACGGCAGTTCACCCGCTACTGTTACGGTTACATCAATCACTTCGACCGTTGCTTCCGAAAAGCAGGCTCCGTCATCCGACTACAAGGCATATAAGGGCATTGTCGGTGCGGCGAGATTTGCGGCGGCAGTCGGCATAAGCGAAGAGTAATGAAAACGGCAGTCGTCACGGGAGGAGCCGGCGGCATTGGTGCGGCTATATGCGAAGCACTATGCAGACAGGGCTATTCCGTCATAATCAACTTCTGTCACTCGAAAGAAAACGCCGAAAAACTGGCGGCTCGACTTTGTGCGTGCGGATATGACGCCGTGGTGTTCGGAGCGGACGTGTCCCGTTCAAATGAAGCGGACGCACTTATAGATTTTGCCTTTTCTTACGGCGGTCGGCTCGATCTGCTTGTCAATAATGCCGGTGTATCTCTTCGTACGCTTTTTGATCTGACTTCGGACGAACAGTGGCGGAGCATCACCGATATAAACCTTACGGGCGTATTTAACTGTTCCCGTGCGGCGGTAAAGCATATGCTCTCCGCCAAAAACGGCAGAATAATAAATATCTCCTCCATGTGGGGGCAGACGGGCGGTGCGTGTGAAGTCGCGTACTCAGCGTCAAAAGCGGGCGTAATAGGGCTTACAAAAGCTCTGGCAAAAGAGCTCGCGCCGAGTGGCATAACCGTAAACTGCATATGCCCCGGTGTGATTGATACTCCCATGATGTCGGGCTTTTCGGATGAAGACAAAAGCCTTATCGCCGAAGATATACCCGTCGGCAAATTCGGTACTCCCGAGGATGTCGCGAATGCGGTCGCGTTTCTCGCTTCCGACAACAGCTCATACATAACGGGTCAGGTAATCGGTGTAAACGGCGGCTCGGTTATATAAACATTATATTTTTTTGCAACTTGAAAGGGGCAGCTTCTCTTTATGAAAATTCGACAGATTGCGGCTGTTGTGACAGCGGCGGCATTGGTGTTATCGCTCAGCTCTTGTCTCAGCTATGAAAACGACTCGGAAACCACAACCGAAGAAAATTTCGACAACGGCGGCGAATATAACAATTCGGGCGAGATTGAAACCGTAACCGATGAAAACGGCTCCGTTTTTGTTCTTGTCGAAGAAACATCAATTGTATCTGTCGGTCAGACCGAGGCTCAGACGGCGGCACCCGTAATATCAGATGATTCGACCGACGCTTCACAGTCTTCAAGCGAAACGGTTACAACAACGCAGTCGTCGACAGGCGGCAATACAAATACCAACACCAATACGAACACGAATACAAATACAAACACAAACAGCGGCGGCACGACAACCAAAAGTCAGAAGACCGGTCTTGACGTGTTAAAGAGCGGCACTTTCTATTGGAAGGGCACAATGGTTGACGCCGAAGGCACTTCAACGCCCACCGAAATGGCGTCAACAAGCGATTCGCTGTATATCTCCACATCCATGAGCGGTGCGCAGATTGCGCTTCTTATGAAGGGCAGTGACACATACATTATATATCCCAAGATCAAGGGATATATGAATATGAGTACACTTTCGTCAATCCCCGGACTCGGACTTGACAGTGACGATTTTCTTGACCGTTCGGCGGCTGATTTCAGTGACCTCGGTAATTTGTCGGACGCGGACAGCACAAAACAGACGACATTCAACGGCAAGAGCTGTACGGCGTATGTGTTCGGCGGCAGCGGCTCGTCAACCGAGATTTATATGTCGGGCACAACCCTTCTCGGAATGCAGACAATAAATTCGAGCACGGGCAAGGTTGAATCGGCAATGATTTTCGATGTGCTTTACGCTACCGTTCCGTCCGATAAAAGCGGTATCCCGTCCGGCTATACGGAGTATAAGGGACTTAAGGCCATATCCTTTATGACGCAGATGGCACAGGATATGGACATAGATTCGTGACAAAAGCAAATTTACGCAGACTTATATTTAATCGATATGGGTCTGCTTTTTTTTGTGTGAAGCTTTGTAAAGTGTGGAGTTTGAAGAGTGGAGTGTGGAGTTGTGATGTTTAATTTAAAACAAATCTGTTTTTATGGTGAAAAACAAAAAAATATGTGTTAGAATAAAAAAGTATTATTCGGTGAGACAAAACGCCTTCCTCGTGTGTATACCTATTGAAAGACAAAATTTTTCTGTTTCTTACGGACTTTTACATAAGCTTACATCTTGCGAGGCTTATACAATCCAAGGCACGCAGTGCCTTCCGACATTATTAATTCTTAATTGATTACGGAGTGATATCATGAGTACAGTTACAACAATATTCGACCTTTTCGGTGCCGTCTATGCCGAATTAAAACGCCGCAAAAACAACGGCCCCGTATTTGAAAATTACCCCGGTGTCACAATAGAAGCTGCCGAGAAAAAGCTTCGTGCGGCTTTCGGTATTCCCGAGGGTGAGCCGATTGACTATGAAAGCACAGCGTATGACGCAATGTTCAGAGCCGGAAATTCTCTTCACGGCAACAAAGAGATAGAGGAATATTTCAGAACAATTGCCTACCGCAAGAGAAGACTTCCCGATATCGATTCCCCCGAATACAGTATGGAAGTAACGCCGGAATTTTCAGCACTCAGCGACGACGCAAAGCTTATAGCGCAGGCAAAGCATATTGTTCATGTTGTGTACGACAAACAGCTTGCGACAGGCGTTGATGAAGAGACAATTGAAAACAGACTTAACGGATACAACGCCAACGAAGACGAGCCCCATAAGGTGAAGTTTGTTCCCGTCGGGGAGCGTGAAGCACGTCGTGAAAAGTCCCGGTTGATGGGTGATGCCATAATGGACTGTGCCAGAAACCTGTCCGACCATACCGAGAACACAAGATTTCACCGCTCCACCGTTACTCTGCTTAACTATGATACGCCCGATAATCCCGAACCCGAAAATGAAATTATCGTCGAGATGTTTACGCACTATGACGAGCGTGATAAGCAGGCCCGGCATATTGACAGCGTGCTTGAAAAAAGATGTGCGAAAAATCCCAATCTGCCCCGTGAAGAGGTCAGTGCCGCTCTCGAAAATGAAATTAAAAATGAGTGGCCCAAAAAGCGTGGTGAGATTGTCGTTAAGCGTGTAAAGGAAGTCATGGAGCTCTATAAAAAGAGAAATGAAATGAGCGATCTTTCGCTCCCGATTGACGAGCTTTGCAAAAACTACCGTGCTCTTCGTGATGCCTCAAACATATCATATGAAATCCCCAATCTCAGGAATCTTGTGCCCGAGTTTATGGATATCAGCAAGGATGATCTGAAACTCCTTGCCGAATGCGAAGATATGCAGTCGGAGCTTTCTTCCGCCTATGAAAAGCTGGCATCGATTGCCAATCCATGCTATGCTCTGTTTGATGTGGATGAGCTCGCGTACTATAAGGTATACGATATTGCTGCCGACGGCAAATC
>CAVFUV010000010.1:4003-20180 GCA_963625735.1 bacterium | reverse complement strand
CGATATGAATATTGCAAATCAGTGTGATCGTATTATTGAAATGGTTGACGGTAAAATATTATAAATTGCGTAGGAAAACAAAAACAAGCAAAAGGATTTTTAAAAATCTTTAAATCTGCCATTAACAATTAATAATCAAGAATGTCGGAGTGCACGATGTGCCTTGGATTATATAGCTTCGCAACCGGTTATTTTCAGGTGGTTGCGGAGCTGTTTTTATATCTAAAATCTTGTAATCAAGTCATATTGTCAAAAAACGCACTCCAAACCGTTCGACTCGGAGCGCGTAAATTTTTTTATTTTCAGCTGACAATCAGCAAAGTTTTATAAGCCAAGGTACACTGTGATTTTTCAATGCATAATGTCGGAAGTCCTGCAGACTTGATTTGTTTAGCTTTGCGAATAATTAAAGTAATCCACACTGTATAATTTAATCTTTTGCGTAGCTTTATAATCCAAAACGCTTTAGCGTTTTCCTTCATTCTGCATTCTACATTCTGCATTCTGCATTATTCTCACTGCTCCTTGCCAACTTACTTTATGAGGCATTCTCCCGTCATTTCCTTCGGCTGCTCCAGTCCCATAACCTTAAGCATTGTGGGGCAGATATCCGCAAGGCGGCCGCCTTCCTTGAGCTCGCACGGATAGCCGACAACACAGAAGGGAACTCTGTTTGTGGTGTGCGGAGTAAAGGGCTTGCCGTCGGGGCCAATCATCATATCGGCGTTGCCGTGGTCCGCTGTTATAAAGCATGTGCCGCCCATTGAAAGAGTGGCGTCAACAACACGGCCGACACACTCGTCAACAGCCTCAACCGCCTTAACGGCCGCATCGAATACGCCTGTGTGACCGACCATGTCGCAGTTTGCGAAGTTGAGTATAACGGCATCGTATTCGCCGCTCTTGATCTTCTCGCATACAGCGTCACATACGGGGTACGCGCTCATCTCGGGCTGAAGATCAAATGTCGGAACATCGGGGGACTTTATAAGAATTCTGTCTTCACCTTCGAATGTCTTTTCTTCGCCGCCGTTAAAGAAGAATGTAACGTGAGCATACTTCTGAGTTTCGGCAATGCGAAGCTGCTTCATGTGGTGCTCCTGAAGGTACTCGCCGAATGTGTTCTTGAGAGCCTCGGGCGGGAATGCAACCGTTACATTGGGCATTTCTTCGTCATACTGTGTCATGCAGACATAGTGAACCGGGAAGTATCCTTTTTTACGCTCGAAGCCGTCAAAATTCGGGTCAACAAACGTTCTTGTAATCTGACGCGCACGATCGGGGCGGAAATTATAGAATATAACGCTGTCGTTTTCGCTAATCATACCGCTCTTGTCAACGACAGTCGGAAGAATAAATTCATCCGTTATGTCTTTGTCATAGCTTCTCTGCATGGAGCCTGCGGCATCCGTATCCTGTATGCCTTCACCGCAGACAAAAGCGTTGTATGCCTTTTCGACTCTGTCCCATGCGAAGTCACGGTCCATGGCGTAATATCTGCCGGTGATTGTGGCGATTTTGCCGACACCTAGCTCGGCGCACTTCTTTTCGAGTGCTTCTATAAAGCCCTTGCCGGAGGTTACGGAAACATCTCTGCCGTCCATAATGCAGTGAATGTAAACTTTTGTAAGACCGTGCTTTTTGGCCATTTCAAGAAGGCCGAAAAGGTGGTCGATGTGGCTGTGAACACCGCCGTCGGACAACAGTCCCATAAGATGAAGAGCGGAATCGTTCTTCTTGCAATTTTCAATTGCGTCAATAAGAGCCTTAATGTTGAAGAAATCGCCGTCCTCGATGGACTTTGAAATCTTAACAAGCATCTGATAAACAACTCTGCCGGCACCGATATTTGTGTGACCGACCTCGCTGTTGCCCATCTGACCGTCGGGTAAGCCGACATCAAGCCCCGAAGCGCCGATTGTGGTAAAGGGGCACTCCGAGAAGAATTTATCAAGATTGGGAGTTTTGGCGGCGTAAATGGCATTGCCGTAAGTCTCCTTGCGAATGCCGAAGCCGTCCATTATGCATAAAACCGTGGGTTTTTTCATTGTAATCATGCCTTTCAAATGGGGTTAAAGGATAATCAGCAGGAAGCGGCCTTTACTATGATTGAGAAGTCCTCTGCCTTGAGTGAAGCACCGCCGATAAGACCGCCGTCAACGTTAACCTTTGAGAGGAGCTCGGCAGCGTTCTTAGCGTTCATTGAACCGCCGTACTGAACGGTGAGAGCCTCTGCGGCATCCTTGCCGAAAAGCTCAGCAACGCAGTCACGGATAATTCCGTTGTACTTGTCTGCGTCGTCTGCAGTCGCTGTCTTGCCTGTGCCGATAGCCCATACGGGTTCATAAGCGATGATAACATTCTTAAGCTCATCGGCTGTTACACCCTGAAGAGCAATCTTTGTCTGCTTGCGGAGAACCTCGGAAGTAATGCCCTGCTCGTTCTCGATTTCTGTCTCGCCTACGCAGAGGATAACCTTAAGTCCCTCGTTAAGAGCGGCTCTTACTCTGTCGTGAACGGTAACATCGGTCTCGCCGAAATACTGTCTTCTCTCGCTGTGGCCGATGATGACATATTCAACACCTGCGGCACTCAGCATCTTAGCGGAAACTTCACCTGTGAATGCGCCTTTTTCCGCCCAGTGGCAGTTCTCTGCGCCGATTTTAATGTTTGAGCCCTTAGCGGCATCCATAGCGGCATAAAGGTCGATATAGGGAACGCACAGAACAACGTCGCAGTCGGCATCCTTTACAAGGGGCTTCATGGCGTCGATAAGAGCTGTTGTCTCTGCGGGGGTATTGTTCATTTTCCAGTTGCCGGCAATAACGGCTTTTCTTGTAGCTTTGTTCATTTTAATTTATCTCACTTTCATTATGATATAGTGGCTGTGTTTTTTTAATTATCGGGGTAAAGTGACATGGTAACGCTTCGATGATTTTATCACAAAAAAATTGCTGTAATTTACAGGGTTTCAGTTTTTTTTGTTGAAATAAAAAATTCGCGAAGCTTTATAATCCAAGTCCGCAGGACTTCCGATATTCTTAATTGTTAATTCTTAATTATTAATTATCGTAAACAAGGGAAAGCGACGGTGAAATCGTTTTCCCTTATTTTTACGGTTTTATTTATGCGTCTTTTTCGTCAATGCAGGCGATACCGGGAAGCTCTTTGCCCTCAAGGAATTCAAGAGAAGCGCCGCCGCCTGTTGAAATGTGGCTCATCTTGTCGGCAAAGCCGAGCTTTGTGATAGCAGCAGCCGAGTCGCCGCCGCCGATGATTGAAATAGCACCGGACTCCGCAATAGCCTTAGCGACTTCGATTGTGCCGTTAGCGAAGTTGGGCATCTCCGAAACACCCATAGGTCCGTTCCAGATTATTGTGCCGGCACCCTGAAGGGACTTTGCGAAAAGCTCGCTTGTAACAGGGCCGATGTCAAGACCCATCCAGCCGTCGGGGATGGAGTCGCTGTATATTCTCATGAAGGGTGCGTCATTGTCATATTTTGTGGCAATGATGTTGTCAACGGGAAGAAGGAAGTTAACATTCTTTTCTTTTGCTTTTGCCATCATAAGCTTGGCGTTTTCAATGTTTTCTTCGTCAAGAAGAGAAGTGCCGATTGAGTGACCCATAGCCTTGAAGAATGTATAAGCCATGCCGCCGCCGATGATGATTGTGTCGCACTTGTCGATAAGGTTTGTGATAACACCGATTTTGTCGGAAACCTTAGCGCCGCCGAGAATAGCGACAAGGGGACGAACGGGATTTTCAAGAGCACCGCCGATGAACTTGATTTCTTTCTGAATAAGATAGCCTACCGCACTGGGAAGGTAGTCTGCAACGCCTGCGGTTGAGGAGTGTGCTCTGTGTGCCGAACCGAATGCATCGTTTACATACAGGTCCGCAAGAGCGGCAAACTTCTTTGAAAGCTCGGGGTCGTTCTTTGTTTCACCGGGCTCAAAGCGAACGTTTTCAAGAAGAAGAACTTCGCCGTCCTTAAGCTCCGCGGCAAGTGACTGCGCACTTTCGCCTACAACGTCCTTCGCGAGCTTAACTTCCTGCCCTAAGTGCTTTGCAAGGCACTCGGCAACGGGAGCCATTGAGAAAGCGGGATCAAACGCGCCCTTGGGTCTGCCGAGATGTGAGCAGAGAATTACCTTTGCGCCGTTGTCGATAAGATAACGGATTGTGGGAAGGGAAGCAACAACTCTCTTGTCGCTTGTTATAACGCCGTTTTCGATTTTAACGTTGAAGTCGCAGCGTACGAGAACTCTTTTGCCTTTTACGTCAAGGTCTTCAACTGTCTTTTTGTTGAGTGTGCTCATTGGAAAAAACTCCTTTTATAATTTTTGTTTTTCGCATAGATTTAACAAATGATATTTTAATACACCGTGAAAAAATTATCAAGCGAATTTTATATAATTCACGATTAATTGCTCCAGAATATACATCCGTCGAGAAGCAGTGCTCTCACGGGGGCGGCATCGACACCGGCTATTTTTATCGGAGGCGCGACAAGAAAATATTTTCCGGGCTTTACGTGTGACAGATTAAGATTTTCGAGTATTGCGACATTTTCACTCAGCAGTGCCTTGTGGGGCCTTATTTCGTCCTCGCTTGAACCGATGCTGAGAGCATCCGTGCCTATAAGCTTATAGCCGAGATATGATATTTCCTCCGCACCCGTATGGTCAAGATAGCTTATGCCGCCCGACTTTATAAGGACTCTGTCTGCCCCGTGCGGAAAATGCTCGTCAACATACTGCCCCGTAATTCGCCGTTCGTTTACCTCCACAACTACGCATTCACCGATATAAGCGGACATATCCGCCATGCCTATTGAATTGCCGTTCGGCAGAAAATGAAGAGGCGCGTCGGCGTGTGTGCCGCAGTGCAGTGTTGTCGATATCTTTGCCATGTTGCACTCGTCGCCTTTTTTTATTGCGCTGAAAATGCCCACTTCGGGCTTAGGGTCGCCGGGGTAAATTTCGCCTGAAAGAAGATCTCTTGAAATATCGATTATCTCAAAAATCATAAAATCCCCTCACTAATTATGTTGTCAGTCCGCATTAACCTTTCTGTCGATAAGATATATCGTAAGCATATAGAACACAATTCCCGCAATAACCGTGCAGTACAGATTTGTTATAGAGTAAGAACCGAAGCCGATTTTCCATGCGGCGGTCGCTTCTTCCTTTAACAGCGAGAAGGTGAAATATTCGTCCGATACTATTACGTATATTTTAACAAGCTTTGTTATCGCACCCGAGAAGCCCATTGTTATAAACAGGCTTGCGAAGAAATACAGCACCGAGCCCAGTTTGCCGATTTTCGAAAACGGACGGCAGTGCGCGAGTGTTACGGCAAAGAATACAAGCAGAACAAACACGCAAGCTCTGACACCTATGTCGAAAGCGTACATCCCGAGAACATAGCCTATAACCTTGCCCGAAGGAGCGGTAAGCCCCGATGACTCAAAAACCTGCTTTAACATCTGCACGACAATTTCATAAATGGAGCTGTATGCCGCATCGCCCTGCACAACGGACATTGAGTGCTTTATGACATATGTGGTGCCGGCACCCGCCGCAAGGCAGAACGCAAGATAGCTTATTATTATCCAAAGTGAGCCCGAAAGCCACTTTGAAAACAGAAGCGAGGAGCTTCTGACGGGCAGAGAGAGCGTCAGCTGTCCTTCAATGCTGTACATACTGCGTTTGAAGTCGCCGAAAACGACAACCATTGTCATTATAATGCCGATTGCCGCCGTGATGCCCAGCGCGAGGGAGGCAAGGCCTTTTATTGCAAGCCCCAGTCCTATTCCGGCGTCGCCCCATTTTGTCCAGTCCACAAGAAGGAGAACGAGCATGATAACGCCTATTATGCCCTCGGCGATGTAGATATTATAAACACCCGCCGCGTTTGATTTGAACGAGTTTTTAATCAACTTCCCAAGCATCGCCTATAACCTCCTTAAAGATTTCCTCAACCGATTTGCCGGTAGCTCTGAGAGTGTCAATTCCGGTGTTGACAAGCACCTGACCCTTGCCGAGCATAAGAACATGGTCAAAGCTGTGCTCAAGGTCATTTACAAGGTGCGTTGAAATAACAACCGTGGAATTTTCTTTATAGTTGGACATGATTATGTCGAGAATAACGCTTCTTGCCGCCGGGTCAACGCCGCCCAAAGGTTCATCGAGCAGATAGACATCCGCCGCGCGAGACATGACCATAAGAAGCTGAAGCTTTTCCTGCATGCCCTTGCTCATGGTCTTTACTCTCTGATGCAGGTCAAGACCGAACTTTTCGGCAAATTCTATGGCTTTAACCTTGTCGAAATCGGCAAAAAAGTCACTGAAATAGTTTATGCAGTCAATAGTGCGAAAACGCTCCGGAAAATATGTGCGGTCGGGCAGATACGCAAGGTGCGCTTTGGAACTGATGCCGACGGGCCTGCCGCAGATTTTTATATTACCGGTGTAATCGTGAATTACGCCCGAGAGGATTTTCATAAGAGTTGATTTTCCGCAGCCGTTGGGGCCCAGAAGACCGACTATTTTGCCCTTGGGTATATCAAAAGAAATATTGTTGAGAACAATGTGTCCGTCGTAGTCCTTTGTAAGGTTTCTGACCTTAAAGGCGAATTTGTCGGCTGAAATGTCCGTGACAGTGTCTTCGACAGGCATTTCCGGTGCGGTCGGTGCCGCTACGGGTTCTTCGATGACGGGTTCTTCGATGACGGGTTCTTCGGCGACGGGAGCTTCAACGACAGGCTCGTTGATGACACTCTCAACCGATGCGGGCCGGTCAATATGGGGAGCTGCTGCTGTCGGTTCTGAAAAAGTCAGTCTGTCACCGTTCTCGGTGACCGAAGTATCTGTGTCTGTATCTGTATTGATATCGTCGACGCCGTATTGCTTTCTTAAGGCGGCAATCTGTTCTTTTAATGCGGCGATTTCCGCAACAGCGTCTGAAGGTGTATGCTCTGTCGGTGCTTCGATGCCGTCGAATTCGGTGGGAATATCATCCTTCGGATCAAACGGTTCGGGTGAATATGTGTCCGAGCGTGAAAATAAAGACATATTTTTTTCTCCTTATGTCGGAATGAAAAATTTGAAAGTCGGCAAATCTGCCGCAAAAATATACACAGTACATAATAGCATTATTTGAGGAGAATTACAATATAAAAAATCACATTTTCGTTATATGCGAAATAATAACCTGCGGTCAATATTTGTAGTTAGCAGGGAGCAATCGGAAAGGGACCGGGAACCGGGGGTCGGGGACCGGGGAAACAGGGAAGACACTGCGTGTCTTGGATTATATAGCTTCGCAAAAAAATTAGCAATTAGCAATGTTGCAGACAAAAATCTTCCGGCGTTTTTTATAATCCAAGTCCGCAGGACTTCCTCCACTATTAATTGTTAATTGTTAATTATCGATGATACAAAAAACTCGGCGGACGATATCGCCGTCCGCCGAGAATTGTTCTAAAATATCAGATTATTCTTTATCGAGGAAATGATGCATAAGCTTGACTCCGGACGGGAAGTATACTCCCGTATCCTTCGCGGAGTTTTCGTTTACGCTGTCAACACCCCTGACCTCTGCGTTCTTGTGATAAATCATAAACGGAACCGCATCACGCGCATGTGTCTTTGTGACAATGGGTGTCGGGTGGTCGGGCAGAATCATAACCTTGTAGTCGCCGTGCTTCTCAAGCTCTTCTATGACAATCGGCAGAACCTTTTCGTCGATAAGCTCAATGGCTCTTACCTTGTTTTCGGGCTCGCCTCTGTGACCGCACTCGTCGGGTGCCTCAAAGTGGAGATATACAAAATCGGAGCCGTTTTTAAGCGCCTCAGCCGCACAGCGTGCCTTGCCCTCAAAGTTCGTGTCAATATATCCCGTAGCCCCGGGAACATCGGGTACATCCATTCCGGCGCAGAGACCTATACCCTTAAGCAGGTCAACGGCGGAAATCATCGTGCCGTGCAGACCGTATGTATTATAGAATGTGTCAAGCTGAGGCTTTGTGCCCTCACCCCACAGCCATATGGAGTTTGCGGGGCGAAGTCCCTTTTTGACACGCTCAATGTTAAGCGGATGCTTTGACAGAAGGTCATAGCTCTCCTTCATCATCTTTATAAGCGGCTTTGCGTTTTCGGATGTCGAAAGATAAGGCCCTATGACTCTGTCCGAAATATCATGAGGCGGTGTCATTGTGCCGAGGTCGGTTGTGCCGTTATGCCACAGCAGGCAGTGACGGTACGCGACACCGGGATAGTATGAGAAAACATCGTTGCCGAAATGCTCCTGAACGGCCTTTATAAGCACTGCCGCATCCTCGGTTGAAATGTCACCTGCGGAATAGTCAATCATTGTCTTGTCTTCGTAATTCTCTTCATCCGAGAGAGTTACGATGTTGCAGCGAAGTGTTACATCCGTGTCGTTAAGCTTTACGCCGATGCTCACAGCTTCAAGAGGGGAGCGGCCGGTGTAGCTTATTGTGGGGTCAAAACCGAGAACGCTGAGGTTAGCGACATCACTGCCGGGCTTGAGCGAATCGTCAACGGTCTTTACAAGTCCTACTTCGCCCTTTTTTCCCATACCGTCAAATATGGGCTTGTTTGCGACTTCCATCGGCGTTTTGCCGCCGAGTGCCGGCACGGGATAGTCTGCCATGCCGTCATAGAGAATTACTGCGTATTTCATATTGGTACTCCTTATGTGGAAAATATGTACTTGATAATTTTACAGTCCCCGCATCTCTCTGAGCTTTCTGTAATCGATAAGCTCGATTTTCTGCTCCTTGATAAATTCAAGCGTTTTCGGGTCGCCGAAAAGCCTGTATTCCCATACTCTTCTCTGCCATGAGCCTGTTATCGCCTTAAGCTCATCGCTCTCAACTGCGGGGTGAATGTATGTTTCTGTAATTCCGTCAGGGAAATTACGGTATTTTTCGAATATGTATTCTCTGTAATTTTCGTAGCTGTCCTTCTGCGGGCCGTTCCAGTCGCCCGGCATAAGATAGTCAAGCACTGCGACACCTGCCGCATCCGCTCCGGCTTTAATCTTGCCGAGCATCTCGTTTACGGCTTCCTTTGGAATGTGAATACCGAGCATGGTGTTTGAAAACTGCTCGTCCGTGAATTTTGTCGGAATTCTGAACGGTTTTCCGCCGTGCATGGCGCACTGCTTTATTGTCATTTCAAGCAGCTCAAAACGCCCTGTCTCAATGCCGTAAAGACTGCCCATGTGGTTGTCAAAATGCGACGGATTAAAGCCGAACGCCGCAAGCTTGTCATACTGCGCGCATATTTCCCTTTCGACCTCGTTTATGTCGGCGTGCTTTTCGAACTCGTCCGACTCGTGCCACATGAAGCCCTCTTCGTCAACAAGGGATTTGCAGTCGGTCTTTGACACCGGCGCCCAGCGGTAATTGTGCCATTCGCTTGTTGTGGTAAGATGAAGCCCGATGGCGTATTCGGGGTGGCTTACGGCAAAGCGTGCCGCCTCTATGCTCCACGCGCACGGTGCCATTATTGTTGCCGAAGTGATGCCGCCTTTCTTAAACAGCTCCTCCACCGCCATGTTGGCGCTGTGACACATGCCGTAATCGTCGGCGTTTATGATAAGGTAACGTCCCATTTTTCTTCTCCTTTTTGTTGTGAAGCCGAAAGCTAATCCTTTATGACATAGTCGATAACTTTTTTCAGCTCCTCGAGCCCCAGCTCCGCTTCAATATATATTCCGTCTTCTCTGTATTCTTCATTGAAAAGCCGCCCTTTGTTTCGTACAAGTGCCGACAGCGAGCCGTCTGTGTACGGGATTAAGAGCCGCACTCTTTTTGTGCGTTCAGGCAGAGCGGTGCATATGCATTCCGTCAGTGCGTCAAGTCCGAAGCCGGTCTTTGCGGAAATTCGAACCGTGTTTTTCTCGGGGAATGACAGAAAGTTGTTGTTGACATCGCACTTGTTGTATACCGTCAGAATCGGTTTTTCCTCGGTGCACAGCTCTTTGAGGACATCGAGAGTAATCTGCAGCTTGTCTTCGCACTCGGGGTCGGATGCGTCGCACAGAACTATAAGCAGATCGGCATCCGTCGCTTCTTCAAGAGTGGACTTGAATGCGTCCACCAGAAAATGCGGAAGCCGCGAAATAAATCCGACTGTGTCAACCAGCATAATCTCCCGTCCGTCCGGCAGCTTTAACGCGCGTGACGTGGGGTCAAGGGTCGCAAACAGCTTGTTCTCCGCTAAGACATCCGAATCAGTCAGAGCGTTCAGCAGTGTTGATTTGCCGACATTTGTATATCCCACAAGCGCGGCGGTTGTGACGCCGTCTTTTTTGCGTCTGTCACGCCTGCGTCTGCGTCGTACTTCAAGTGCGGACAGCTCCTCTTCAAGTGTATGTATACGCCGTTTTACATGGCGTTTGTCGGTTTCGAGCTTTGTTTCGCCCGGTCCTCTTGTGCCTATGCCGCCGCCGAGCCTTGACATTGAAGTGCCCTTGCCCGAAAGACGTGGCAGTGAATATTTAAGCTGTGCCAGCTCCACCTGAAGCTTGCCTTCGTTTGTGCGGGCGTTCAAAGCGAAAATGTCGAGTATAAGCGTTGTTCTGTCTACAACATCGGTTTTAAGCACATCGCTAAGCACACGGTGCTGAGTCGGGGTCAGCTCACAGTCGCACACGGTCAGATCTATGTCGGTGTTTTCGGCAAAGAGAGCGGCTTCAGCCAGTTTCCCCGATCCTATGTAGCTTACGGGGTTTACGGTCGGCAGAGTCTGAATGATTACACCTTCTGTCTCTCCGCCCGCCGTCTTGATAAGCTCCTTAAGCTCGTCAACACTTCGTTCAACGTCATATTCGCCCGTGTCGACGGACAAAATAAGCACTCTCTGACATTTTTGGTCGTTGTAAAAATATTCCATGACAAAATTATATCACAAGGCTTTTTTACAATCAATGTTTTTTCTTGACTTTACAGCCGATATTTGATAAAATTCAATTCAGTCTATATCAGAAAGCGGAGGTCTTGCTTTTATGAATAATACCGAAAAATCAATGGACAAGCTTGTTGCTCTTTGCAAGGGCAGAGGATTTGTTTACGCCGGCAGTGAAATCTACGGCGGTCTTGCCAACACATGGGACTACGGTCCGCTCGGCGTTGAGCTTAAAACAAACATCAAAAATGCGTGGAGACAGAAATTTATCAGAGAAAATCCCTACAACGTAGGCCTTGACTCCGCTATTCTCATGAACCCCCAGACATGGGTTGCTTCCGGTCATCTCGGCGGCTTCTCCGATCCTCTTATGGACTGCCGCGAGTGCAAAACACGCCACCGTGCCGACAATCTTATCGAGGACTTCGACGGCACAAACGTTGCGGGCTGGTCAAATGAAGCCATGATGCAGTATATCCGTGAGCATAGCATTTCCTGTCCCAACTGCGGCAAGCATAATTTTACCGACATCCGTCAGTTTAACCTTATGTTCAAGACATTCCAGGGTGTTACGGAGGATGCCAAGAACGAAATCTATCTTCGTCCCGAAACGGCGCAGGGCATTTTCGTTAATTTCGCCAATATTCAGCGTACAACCCGCAAAAAGATACCATTCGGCGTCGCGCAGGTCGGCAAGTCATTCAGAAACGAGATAACTCCCGGCAACTTTATTTTCCGTGTCCGTGAGTTTGAACAGATGGAGCTTGAGTTCTTCTGCAAGCCCGGCACAGACCTTGAGTGGTTCGATTACTGGAGAAGCTTCTGCCGTGACTGGCTCTATTCTCTCGGCATAAAGAAAGAAAATCTCCGTCTTAGAGATCACGACAAAGAGGAGCTTTGCTTCTATTCAAAGGCAACAACCGACTTTGAGTATCTGTTCCCGTTCGGCTGGGGCGAGCTCTGGGGTGTTGCCGACAGAACCGACTATGACCTGACACAGCATATAAAGACATCGGGCAAGAGCCTCGATTACTTTGATCCTCAGACAAATGAGAGATATATTCCGTATGTCATCGAGCCGTCACTCGGTGTTGAAAGACTTTTCCTTGCCGTTATGACCGACGCATACGATGAAGAGGTTGTCGATGCCGAGAAAAACGACACACGTGTTGTTCTGCATCTTCATCCCGTTCTCGCTCCATTTAAGTGTGCGGTTCTGCCGCTCTCCAAGAAGCTCGGCGACAAGGCTCAGGAAATTTATGCGGAGCTTTCAAAGCATTTCATGGTTGACTACGACGACGCGGGTTCCATCGGCAAGCGTTATCGCCGTCAGGATGAAATCGGCACACCATTCTGCGTTACCGTTGACTTTGAGACCGTCGGCGACGAAAACACACCCGCAGACAACTGCGTAACAGTTCGTGACCGTGACTCCATGGAGCAGGTCCGCATCCCTGTAACCGAGCTTGTAAGCTTCATCACGGGCAAAATGACATTCTGAGATAAAACGTAATAAAATAAAACAATCCCCGAAATTTTGCATCTTCGCAGAGTTTCGGGGTATTTTTTGCCTGTTCGCCTGTCTTATCTGCATATATTTTAAGAATTTATATGCAGATAATTCGGATTACGGCTTATTTTTCTGCATATAAAATGCTGAAATCATATGCAGTAAAATCGGCACAGGACGTGCAGCACACTATATAGAAGTATGATTTTATGTAATTTGTGTACGCAGGATTGAATTTCGAAATAAACTCAGAACACATCAAAAATCATTCCGCTTTCGCAGCCGTTTTCCCTTCCGCTGCCCACATAAGTCCTCTCTTCATCAGAACTGCGGCTGTCGGGTACATGTCAAAGACCTTGTCACGGTGTCCTAATGAGAGATAGAAAATTCTTCCTTTTCCCCAATATTTTGTCCATGCGACGGGCATCTGAATCGGCTTGTTTACATTGTCTTTGCACCCCGCAAACGGATACGCGGTTGTCGCGAGAACTTCAATCGCCGGGTCAATGTGCATATAATAAAGCTCGCTGTGTACGGTAAAATCCGAAAGCCCCCGGGTAATGGAGCTTGACGACGGCACAATATTGACCGTATAGTCAATTTCACCCTCGGGATGATGCACCCACTGACCGCCGGTCAGGTATTGCCAGTCCGGGCTGTTGCGGAATGCGTCACATAATCCGCCGTGACAACCCGCAAGACCCGTGCCGTGCTCGACAGCGTATGCCACATTCTGTACATATTCGCTTTTTATCTCACCCGAGGTCCAGCAGGCTATAATAAGATCATATTCGAGAAGCTTTTCTCTGTCCGCAAGGCAGTCGAGATTGTCGTAAATTTCAGCGGTGAAGCCCTCTTCCTCTGTCATTTTGGCAAAACGCTTTGATGTCTCTACGGGGTCATGGCCGTCCCAGCCGCCCTGAAAAATAAGTACCTTTTTCATATTTTTTCCTCCCTTGTTCCTTAGAACAATTTTCGGTCTAATTATAGTAGATATATCCTTTTAATTCAAGTAAAAAAAAGCACCTCGATTCTGTACCGAAGTGCGTTTTGTTTATACATTATTGCTTTTTCGAGAATTATTTATTCTCGTCGCCGTCTTCGTCTTCGTCGTCGAATTCAAAGATGCTTGCCATGTCGATTTTTGTGCCGCATGCGGGGCATACAAGCTCCTCGTCGTCATCCTCGAAAATGGAGTCGTCAAAATAAACAGTTTCTTTGCAGTTGGGGCAAGTGAACTCATAGACGCCGTCGTCCTCGTCAAAGTCACAGCCGTCGCAGTTGTCGCAGTTGCCTGTGCAGTATTCGTCATCGAAATCGTAGTCGTCATCATCGTCTTCGTAAACGATATCCTCAACCGCCGCAAGATCCTCGTCAACCTCATCCAAATGTTCGCCGAGGTCCTGAATTTCAGCTGCCATGTCGCCTAAAAGGTCAGTAAGGGCACAAAGAACCTTGCCTTCCTTTGTGGACTTGTCTATATCAAGACCGTCCATAAGACCCTTGATGTATGATACTTTTTCACCGATTGTCATTGTAATATCCTCCTTTTGGGTGGTTTTCCAAAAAAGCGACCGCAACAAATGATTTGTACGGCCGCATTTTTTTATAGGTTATATTACGCTCTGCCGAGATATTCGCCGGTGCGTGTGTCGATCTGAATCTTTTCGCCCTCATCTATGAAAAGGGGAACTCTGACCTCGGCACCTGTCTCAAGTGTTGCGGGCTTAAGTGTGTTTGTGGCTGTGTCGCCCTTGAAGCCGGGCTCGGTCTTTGTAACCTCAAGGTCAACAAACGTGGGAGGCTCAACACCGAAAACATTGCCCTTGTAAGAGAGAATGCGGCAAACCATGTTCTCTTTGACAAACTTGAAGTTGTCGGACAGCTCGGACGCGCTTACGGGAACCTGCTCGTATGTTTCCTGGTCCATGAAGTAATAAAGATCACCGTCATTGTAGAGATATTCCATCTCTCTTCTGTCTATGTGAGCGGTGGGAAACTTGTCTGTGGGGGAGAATGTCTTTTCAACAACGCTGCCCGCAATGACGTTTCTTATCTTTGTGCGAACGAAAGCCGCACCCTTACCGGGTTTAACGTGCTGGAATTCGATAATCTGCCAGACGCCGCCCTCCATCTCGAAGGTTATGCCGTTTCTGAAATCGCCGGCTGAAACCATTAAAATCAATCCTTTCTTTTTAAGGCAGAATGTGCCTTTTGAAAAATATTACGCTATAACATTTGTATTGTACTATATACGTTTTTGTTTTGCAAGTATTTTTTTATAAGACTATAAGCTCCTTGGGGCAGCGTGTCAGAAGCTCATACCCGCTGTCGGTTATAAGTGCCATGTCTTCGATTCTTACACCGAACCTGCCGGGGATATAAATGCCCGGTTCATCCGTGATAACATTGCCCGTGACAAGAGTGTCCTTTGATTTGGGGGACAGATACGTGGCCTCATGTATCTCGACACCAACGCCGTGACCCGTGCCGTGACCGAATTTGTCGCCGTAGCCCGCCGCCGTTATTACATCACGTGCCGCCTTGTCTGCGTCAACACCCGAAATGCCGTTATGAAGCACCGACAGCGTCGCCATATGCGCTTTAAGCACGGTATCATAGACCTCTTTCTGCTCGTCGCTTACGTGACCGACAGCAACGGTTCTTGTCATATCGGAATGATATCCGTTTATGAGTGCGCCGTAGTCCATGGTAACAAAATCGCCGTCTTTTATGACGTTGTCACCGGGTACGCCGTGGGGCATGGATGTTTTTACGCCCGCCACCGCTATTGTCTCAAATGACAGATCGTCCGCGCCGTTTGACAGCATGAAATATTCAAGCTCAAGTCTTACCTGTTTTTCGGTAAGTCCGGGCTTAATAAATCCCAAAATGTGGAAAAACGCTTTTTCGGCAATTCTCTGCGCTTTAACGATTTCCTTGATTTCATCGTCCATTTTAACGGCTCGAAGTGACGATATTGTCGAGGACAGTCTGTCATTTACGACAAAATCGACACCGGGGAGCTTTTTGCAGAGATCCTCATACTGCTTTAATGTCAGTCTCTCGTTTTCGAGTGCGACGGTTTTTATACCGTTGTCCGAAAAATAAGTGTTAAGCTCTTCATAAAGCCTGTTTGAGTTTCTGACGAACTTTTCGCCTATCTTCTTTTCGGCGGCCTCGGTATAGCGTGAATCCGTATAGAACACCGCATTGTCTTTTGTTACAAACAGACAGCCGTCGGTAGCGGGGAAGCCCGTAAAATAGAAACGGCTTACCTCCGAAAAAATCAGAGCCGCGTCGGCAAATTCACCGAGCTTTGACTGAAGTCTGCTTACACGTTCATTCATATTTTATCGCCAAAACCTTTCAGTTTAAGATAGTCATGCTCCTGCTTACGCAAAATCTGATATCTGAAAAAGAGAAAATATTCCGTTCTTGTGGGGCGAATTCTTATCGAAATGGCACCGGAGTCGTTTGCGCCTCTTATGTCGGTGAACAGCTGATCACCGATAAAAGCGAGCTCGGAAACATCGATACCGAGTATCTCGGCACCTCTTAAAAAGTTTCTCGGGTTAGGCTTTTTTGAGTTGCCGATTGCGGGCATACCGTCAAATTTCTTTGACATAACTCTCGCTCTGAGCGGATATGTGTTAGAAATTATGATAAGAGGGAAGCCCTCGGCACGCATTTTGCGTGTCCATTCCTTCGCACCGGGCAGAAG
>CAVFUV010000010.1:0-3915 GCA_963625735.1 bacterium | reverse complement strand
GGGCAGAAGTGTATAGCTGCAGTCATACGCCAGAGTGTTGTCGATGTCAAGACCGATGCCCTTAGCACCCATCTTTCTTAAATCGTCGGCTGTAATGTCTGTCAGCTTATCATAAAAATATTGGGGTGTGCAGTTGTTTTCGAAGCTGCGATCGATCATAGGGAGTCTCCTTATGTCACGAAAAAAACGTGATTGCATCTCTAAAAATAAAGCAGGCCTTTAGCAATCAAAGACCTGCCAAGTGAACAAAGATATCACTTATTTGTACTTACGCTTACGAGCAGCCTCGGACTTTTTCTTTCTCTTTACAGAGGGCTTCTCGTAGTGCTCTCTTTTGCGTACTTCCTGGATAACGCCGTCACGAGAAGTCTGACGCTTGAAACGTCTGAGAGCGCTGTCAAGAGATTCATTCTCTTTTACTTTTACCTGACTCATTGTATATTCCCTCCCTCCGCAATTGCGTGGGTCAATTTCTTTTTGACACTTTAGGATTATACAACAACGGCAATTTTATGTCAACACATTTTTTGCCTGTTTTCGGTCTTTTAATATTATTTGTTAAAATCACACAGAAAAAATACCCGCCAAAACAAAAATATTTAATATTTGTCTTTATTTTACCTTCAAGATATGTTAACATTATGTTAAAAGTCAGCAAAGAGCAGTTGAAAAAGAGGCCGGATGTCAGGGGCCGGGGGTCGGGGAAAACGAGGAAGTCCTGCGGACTTGGATTTTATAAGCTACGCAGACATTAAAGTCTGATTTCGGGCGACAATATTTATCTGTTGCGAAGCTTTATAATCCAAAACGCTTCAGCGTTTTCCGACATTGTTAATTGTTAACTACTAATTGTTAATTTTTGGTTGAACAATAACTGCTCCTTGCTCCTTGCTCACTGCTCACTGTTTGGAGGAGATTCCATGAAAAAATTGATTTCAATTGTATTATGCGTCGCTCTGATGCTTACCGTCATCGTCATTCCCGTCTCGGCACAGACGACAGGCGATACCGTAACGGTTGATGATGCCCGTCCTCTTGTTATCGTCCGGGGAATGGACTTTATAACGGGCCTTGTCCGCAATCCCGACACGCCTCAGGAGATAACGGTCGGTATGGATTTTTCGGCAAAGACAATTATAAAGGGTCTTTCCAATGTCTTTATTCAGGGCATAACGAAATTCAGCAAGGATGCCGCCGTTGACGCACTGTGCGATTTTGCCTACGACATTTTCGAGGACTATGCCTGCGATATGAACGGCGAATCCCTCGACAAATCCGTTGTGTGCAAAACATACGACAAGAACATTTCAAATTATACATATCTCTATTCACGCGGCAAGGGTGAAGAAACCCTGGCCGAGACTGCCGCCGAGCGTTACGGTGAACAGAAGGTTTTCTATTTCA
Source organism: bacterium (assembly GCA_963625735.1). Classification (GTDB taxonomy): domain Bacteria; phylum Bacillota; class Clostridia; order Oscillospirales; family Acutalibacteraceae; genus RUG806. The sequence goes on along the minus strand of CAVFUV010000010.1, from coordinate 2,511 downwards.
AATATGACTGGCGTCTTAACCCCAATTATAACGCCTCTCTTCTTAATGATGTCATAAATACCGCTCTGGCCGAAAATCCCGAGTGCGACAAGGTCAACATCGTCTGCTGTTCAATGGGCGGTCTTGTCACTCTTGCGTATCTCACGAATTACGGCAGTGACAAGGTGCATACCGTTGTGTCGGATACCTCCGTCATGTACGGCACGGATGTCACGGGCGATCTGCTTCGGGGCAAGGTTGTTTTTGAACCGGATGCGGCGGAGCAGTACCTTTCATATTATCTTTCGGGTGCCAAGTGGTTTATACATTTTCTTAACAAGGTCGGCATTCTCGATATAATTTGCAATTCGCTCAATAACTTTGTCGATGAATATAAAGATAAAATTTATGATGAAGTCCTTATACCCATTTTCGGCACAAATACCGCCGTGTGGTCGCTTGTATATAATGACGAGTACGAGGAGGCAAAGCAGTATATGTTCGGCGGCAAGGAGGATGAGTACGCATCGTTTATCGAGATTATCGACGATATTCAGAATAACATTATCGCAAAGCGTGATGAAACTCTGAACACCGCGATGGCAAACGGGATGAACCTTACAATCATTGCGAACTACAACCGCCCCGATATTTGCGTTTATGAATCCGCCGCTCGTCAGGGTGACGGCATTCTCGGCACAAACGGCTGCGCGTTCGGTGCGACCGTAAGCAACGTCGGCGATGTACTGTCGGAAGAACAGACTGCGGGTGTGCCCGATGAATATCTGTCTGTTGACGGCTGTATAAACGCCTGTACGTGCGAGTATGCCGACAGAACGTGGTTTATCAGAAACGCCCGACATGTTGGGTGCTACTATAATTCCGAATACACATTCTTTGTTCTGTGGCTCACAGAGTGCGAGGAACAGCCGACCGTTTATCAAAATGAAAAATATCCGAGGTTTATGATTTCGGACAAATCCGAAAATCTTTATCCTCTGTCACTTGAAAAAATAAGCGAGATAGAAAACAGCCTTTCACCTGTCTGTTAATCGGAGAACATTATGAACAAACCGCTTGCGGACAGAATACGTCCGCTGACACTTGACGACATAGCCGGTCAGAAGCACCTTTTCGGCGAGGGTGCGGCACTTCGGCGTATAATAGAGTCCGGCAAAATTCCGAATCTGATTTTTTACGGTCCTCCCGGTACGGGCAAAACGACGGTCGCGAGAATTATAGCCGCCTCGACAAACAAAAGACTGCATATATTAAACGGCACATCCGCATCGCTTAACGATGTCCGTGATGTGATAAAAGAGATAAACACAATCGCCGCGCCGAACGGACTTCTGCTCTATCTTGATGAAATTCAATACTTTAACAAAAAACAGCAGCAGTCGCTTTTGCAGTATATCGAGAGCGGTGACATAACTCTTATTGCGTCCACAACCGAGAATCCGTATTTCTATATCTATTCCGCCGTGCTGTCACGCAGTACCGTGTTTGAGTTCAAGTCCGTGCCGCCCGAAGAAGCGAAGAAAGGCATTTTCAGAGCGTTTATGTTGCTTGAAGAGGAATACGGCGAAAATTTTGAGCTTGAGGACGGACTTTTAGATTATATTTCTCACGTCTGCGGCGGCGATATGCGCAAGGCGATGAATATTGCCGAGCTGTGCGTTCTGTCATCGGCTAACCCCAGGGCGGGCGAGCCGCGTAAAATCACAAACGAAACCGCAAAGGAAATATGCGCCCGTTCATCCGTTCATTTTGACAGAAACGGCGACGAATATTATGATATGCTCTCGTGCTTTCAGAAGTCCATGAGAGGCTCCGACCCCAACGCCGCAGTATATTATCTTGCGAGAATACTTGAGGCAGGTGACCTGGTGTCTGCCTGCCGCCGCCTTATGGTGTGCGCCGCAGAGGACGTGGGGCTTGCGTACCCCATGATTTTGCCCATAGTAAAATCGGCGTGCGACATTGCGATGCAGGTGGGGCTCCCCGAAGCGAGAATACCCCTTGCCGATGCCGTTATCCTTGTGGCGACCTCGCCCAAATCAAACTCTGCGTATATGGCGATAAACACGGCGGGGCAGGATATAAAATCCGGTCTTGCGTACCCTGTGCCGAGACACCTTCAGAATAAGCACTGCGACGGAGCGGACAACGACAACCCCGGGCAGTTCTATAAATATCCGCATGATTTCCCCGATCACTGGACAAGTCAGCAGTATCTGCCGGATGAAATTAAGGATAAAATTTATTATACCCCCGGCGAAAATAAGAATGAGCAGACGGCAGCACAGTACTGGCAGAACGTAAAGAGTCGGAGAAAATAGGAAAGTGTCTATATGAGTTAGCAAGGAGCAAGGAGCAGTTAAGCTTCGCCAAGTCAAGAGTGGAGTGTGGAGTTAAGCTTCGCAGGTCAAGAGTGGAGTGTGGAGAGTGGAGTGTGGAGTTAAGCTTCGTCAAGGCAAGAGTGGAGTGTGGAGAGTGGAGTGTGGAGTTAAGCTTCGTCAAGGCAAGAGT
>CAVFUV010000009.1:0-20450 GCA_963625735.1 bacterium | reverse complement strand
CAACACCGTAGTCGGGTGCTTTATCGGTGTACCATTCGCCCATGTCGTGACCGAGCGCGTCGACTATCTCCTGTGCTGTGAGAATTTCTTTGCATACCGAGCAGTGCTTGCCTTCGGTGAGGCCCGTTGCAAGGCATGTGGGTGCTACCGCTTCGTCAATTACTTCGGTGTGACCCGTCTTTGTAATCACTCTTGTTTCAACGTGGCTTGCGTCACGCTTGCAAACTCTCTTTTCTGTGCCGTCTGTTGTGCATGTCGCAGGTGTGACAACCGTCCACTCGCCCCAGTCGTGACCGAGTGCGGGAATTGTATTTTGTTTTGTAAGTATTTCGGAACAGCGTGAGCAGTGTGTGCCTGCCGTAAGTCCCGTTGTTGTACATGTAGGTTCAACTCTGTTGTCTGCTACGGTTATATGACCGAGCGGCTGTTCTGTTGTTTTTTGGTACGTGTGAGAACTGTCTCTTGAGCAGACCATAGTAACGGTACCGGGAGTTGTACATGTAGCTTTTGTTGTTGTGCCTTCATGATAATCGTGACCAAGCACCGGGATAATTTCATCTGTGGTACGATAGTCACAGTTTTTGCACTCTTTATGCTTTAATCCTGTTTCTGTACATGTTGGCTCAAGAGAAGTTACATAATCGCCGAGTGTATGATCCTTCGCCTTACCGATTACAACGGTATATGTGCAGCGGCTATTTGTGTTCTTGTCAATATGCGTGCACTGATATGTATCGACCGAACCGCCACCGCAGGCATTTGTGACCGATGAAATAAGCTCCATTTTATCTGTGCTGCTTGTGTAGTCACTGTCAAGAGGACTTGATGCATGGCCGAGAGCCTCATCTGTGCCTTCGGTTGTTTCAATGCCACAATAGGTGCAGGCATATGTTTTATCCCCGCCCTCGGTGCATGTGGCATACTTTTCAACGGGAGTGCCCCATGTATGTTCTTTTTTGTCGATTATATCCGACCAACCGTGTGCTTTTGATGTACCTTCGCAGTTTCTGCAGGTCCAGATATCATAACCGAGCTCTGTGCAGGTGGGGTCTTTATGTTCGGAAATGTAATAATCCGGGGTAATTTCGGCAATTTCTCTTTCTTCCAAAAGGCAATGGTGAGTTGTGCCGCAGTTATCGCAATCGGCAGTAACATCACACCATTCATTCTGACAATAAAGAGCTTCTCTGCCTGTTACACCGCAATCAGCAGCCTCTTCAGTTATCCATACCTCTTTGCCGGATGCGTCTGTGCGTTTATGACCCGTTGCGGAAATAACCCATGAGTTTTCTTTGATTTCGGTATTTCCGTTTTCGTCGGCAAAGAACTTTCCGCAGTTTGCACAGTAATAATATTCGCTGTTGCCTGCCTTTTCGCATGTAGCGGCAACGGCATCCGTTTTTACCATGCTATGCGACTTTTTGGAAACGGTTCTTGTGTATGTTTTGTCGCAGGTTGTGCCGTCGTCGTGGCGGACGCATTTGCACTCTTCTGTGCCTTCCTCGGTACAGGTTGCCGTCTTTACCGTATACCAGTTATTATCGGGAGTGTGTCCGAGTGCGTCGGTATAGTCGTCCTTGCGTGTTTCATTATCGTGAACGGAACATTTATAAACAGTGTATCCCTGTTCGGTACATGTGGGAGCAACCGTTTCAACGGGAGTATATACACATTCTTCAACCTTTGTTTCATAACAACCGCAGTTGCATCCGCAGCCTCTTACGCAATCACGGCGATATATCTTAACGGAATCATTTTCGCCGCTTATAAGATACCATTCTCCGAAAAGATCGCCGAGTGCCTCCTTGACATCCGTGTCCATAACGGCACCGCAACGTAAACATGTGCGGCGGGTGTAACCCTTTTCGTGGCAGGTCGGAGCAACTGTATCGGGTTCGCCCCAGTTGTGTCCCAAAGCAGACTGTTTAAAAGAGTATGTTGTGCGTGTCTGAACATCTCTGTCTGAAGATGAAGATACGGCAGAAGTCTGCCAGCTGCTGTAATCTTTCCAACGCCAGAAATAGTATGTTGTTGTTTTTGAACGATCCTGATAATACCAACGAGTGCCGTAAATGGGACTGCTAGTATCATCAACGTCATATTCGTATTCAAGCCAAAATGACTTGTAGTTTCCCGTTGAGGAATCATTATAGTTAGAAGAATTATAATACTTTTTATAGCCTTGTGCATAAGTGCCGGATGCCCCCGGAGTTGTAAGCTTATATGTTATATCGAAGCTTTCGTAGTTGGTATATCCCTGACTTGAATCATAAACATCGTTTCCCGTCTGTCCGGATGAAGTTGCATAACGAGAATAATGGTAATAGTGTATCTGATTATAACCTATGACATCATTTTGCGACCAGACTTTACGTGTATCGCTTGAGGACGGTTCATATGTAAGAGGTCCCTGTGTGGAACCGTAGCTGCCATATGATACAGATGAATTGTACTGAGTCCACCCCGAAAGAGAGCTTGATGTGCTTGATGTGGTTTCTTTATCACGGTATCTGTACTCTGTGCGGCTTCTTGAAAGCTCGGAGCTGTTCAGAAATTCGCTGTATTTTGAGTCGGATGTGTCAATTTCAAAATACGACGACCATTCGGAATTAACGATTTCACTGTATCCGCATCTGTCACATTTATTGAATGAAGTGCCTGTTGTTGTGCATCCCGAAAGTGTGCCGGAGCCGGTAAAGCTGTGACCGAGTGCCTCGGTTTCACGTGTTTCGGAATAACCGCAGCGGCTGCATACTCTTTTATCTGTTCCGCCTTCAAGACAGGTTGCGGCTACTTCTGCAGACCATCCGCCCATATCATGACCAAGTGCATCACCCAATGTAGCACCGCATGCCGCACAATAGGAAGGTGAGAGACATGTGGCGTCAACAACATTCATATGCGTACCGCCAAGACCCGTTTCACGCTGTTCGGTATAACCGCAACGGGAGCACACACGCTCTTCTATACCTTTAGTTGAACATGTAGCATATGTTTTTGTGTACCAGTCACCCAGAAGGTGAGATATAGGACCGGTTTCGTAGTGCCCCACATAATTCAGGGTGCTGATTTTAACCCAGCCCCAACAAAAGGTATATTTTTTTCCGCCGTAGCCGCAGGCATAACCCCATTCGACACCGTTGACTGTCTTTTTCTCTTCAATGTGAACATATTCACCGGCGTAGCTGCCGTATAATTTTGTTGATGAAGCAGATGCGTTTTTATAGAACACCGAATTGCTTGTCGCCGTATAGACATCAATGCTTCTTACTTTTTGGTCGGTGCAGGTCGCACCGTGCATTTTAACAAGATATGTGCCTTCACCCGAAAAACCCAGATGCCAGTTTGTGCTTGAATAGCAATTCTGATTTGTCGTGTGTGCCGCAACGGTAGCCGTACCGCCGCTTACATCAATAACGATTGCGGAGTGTGTAAATCCGGAAGAACTCGGATTGTTTTTGTAGAAAATAAGATCGCCGGGCTCTATTTGCGATACCGACGGATTTTTGATATCTTCTCCTCCGATTGATACCATATAATCGTGCAGCTCGGTAGCTCTTATCCATGAACCGCCGGAGCTCGGGGAATAGTGAGCATTATAACCCGAATAGTTCCAACCGGCAGTCTGCTCGACACCGCCCATGTATATACACTGCGATACAAAGTTGGCACAGTCGCCTGTGCCCGGTGCCCAGTAGCCCTGTCCGTTCAGACAAGACCATGTATCGTAAAGATGTGCCTTTGCCCATTCAACCGCCGCAGCCGCATTGTATCCTGCAACACCGGCGGCCTTAGCTTCAGGCAATGTAAGACTCACCGGACAGATGCCGATGACCATTACCACTGCCAGAAGCAAAGACAACAGTTTTGAAAAAGAACCGTGAGTTTTTTTCATCTTGTTTTCCTCTCTTTTTTTTGAAATATAAAAAAGCCGCGGAAAATTCACAAGAAAATTCCGACGACTTTTTTCGCTTTTCTTCTCCTGCAAATCTCCGATAGCCATATAGTATATTAAAAAGAAAAACAGGTAAAGACGTTTCAAAAAAATAAAAAAAGAATTTTTTTTTGCAACGGGCAAACACTCAAAGATTTATTCAAAAAAACCGACAGGGAGTTTATCTCTGCCGGTTGTTTTTATTATTCTTCTGTTTTTGTGTCCTGTTTTTCTTCCGCTTCTTTTTCTTCGGGCTTTTCGGATTTAATCGGAAGCTTTGAAGTAAAACGTTTTATGCATATTTTCATGCCGAAAATCGACAGAATGCCTTTTGCGGAGTATGCGTCAACCGTGAGGGTTCGCTCTTCCGTAAATGCGGTAAGCATAACCGGGGACGCAAATCTGCACGGGCAAAGGCACGCGGTTCTGTCGGGGGATTTTTCAAGCTTTACAATTCTGCCGATGTGCTGCATATTTTCGACAATGCGTCTTTCGGGCAGGACGGTGTCAAGCTCAAGCATTTTTCTGCTGTGCATGATTCCCAGAATGCGGGCCGTAAAATCACCCGTTGTGTGTCCCTGCACGATGCGGAAATGTCTGCGTTTTTCATAGGGAATGGGCGACAGATTTCCGCCGTCCGTTATCTCGTATCTGCCGAGGAGTATCCCGCGAATTTCGGCAACACTCCCGTCCTTAGGCCGTCTTTTTTCTTTTGTCTTTTTTTCGGGCTTTTCTTTTTTCGGCATACTCACTCCACCCCGCACACTTTTTTCGCAGCGGAAACAAGCTCGTCACCGGTGAGTGCGTCGCCCGACTGCGAGCTTAACACAAGCACTCTGCCGTCGGAGTCTGTCCAGAACAGCATATTCTCGGTCTGTCTTGCACAAAGTACGGCATCCGTATCGCCGATTTTCATATCCGTTTTTGTCACTTCATCGGAGCCGTAGCACATGTTTATAACGGTATCAATATCATACGCCTTTGTGACAATCAGCGAAAAATCCTTATTGTCGGAGCGAATTACGATATTGGAATAATCGTCATTTCCGTCACCCTTCCAGCTGTCGGAATCACAGCGAATGACACTGACGGTATCGGGAATTTTTATTTCACCCACAACGGATGTCACTTCATTCATTCCGGGGAGCGTGTCCGCCGAGACGGTGAATCTGCCCGCAGTGCCCTCTGCTACGGACACACTGAGGCTGTCGGCGACCGTCATTTTGAGGCTGAAGCCGTAGTCTTGCTCGGTGTCGTAAATCAGCACGGTTGTATCCCCTGCCGCAAGCCCCGTCACCTTAAACGCGGTGCCGGACCCGGCATACTCGGGGTCGGACACGGTCACAACGGCATCATCATAGCCGAGAGTCTTCCAGTCATACGCTTCGTCTGTGTCGGCGATATAGATATTAACCGATGTGTTGTCGGGGGAATACCACACGCACGAGGGCTTGCCGTCCTCGCCCGCATTCCCCGCGGAAGTGTACTCGACAAAAGATGTGTCGGATACCGTAATGCCGCCCTTTTCTTTTTCGGAGAGGGTAAGCGTTATGCTGAACGTTGTATCATACGGCGCGGCGATTCTTTTAAGATCAAGCGTCACTGTGCCGACATTCGTTTCCTGCCCTGTTATCGAGAATTTCGCCTGACCGTCCTTGCCGTTTTCGAGCGCTTCAACGCTTATAATGTTCTCCTGTGAATCGGAAACAGCCCATGCATAGCCGTCCTCAGGTGCGTTCTCGATTGTAAGCACGACACTGCCGTCACGCTTTTCTTTCCATGAGTAGGGGTGCGACGAATTTTCGCCCGCCGTTTTTGAACCGCATGAAGAGAGAGCCATAAGCACGGCAAAAGCGATTATCAAGAAGAAAATGCGTTTTTTCATGTTGCTCCCCCTCACTCGGTTTCGTTTTCGTTATTTTCGGTCTGTGTCTGTGTTTCGGTCGATGAAGTCCTGTACTGCGGTTCGACGACAAATTCTATCACCGTCTGAACCGACGGTACTTCGACACTTGACACGGTAACCCTGTAATAAATCTCTGTGCCCGTGCCGCCCGAATATTCATTGCTTGCCTTAAACCTGAGCGTTGAGCCGCTCGATGTCACAACATCGGATGCGGTGGATGTGTATTCATCCTTGAATCTCTCGACACGGTATGTATAGCCTCTTGATGAGCCTGTGACGGACGGGGTAATTGTAACCTCCTGTCCGCTTTCGACAAGCTGGCGTTTTGTCTGACCGCTTGCGACAGTGAAGCTCTCTTTTTCGCCCGTTGACGGTGTTGTCGTGCTTGCGGACAGCTCAACCTGTACGGAGCTGAACAGCGATATTACGCCCGAGCCGCTCCAGTCCGTAAGATCACAGCGGTATGTGGTCTCGTCCTCACCCGTTGAAATCACGGCGGTAAGACTGCTGAGCTTAAGCGTCGCGTCATTGCCCGCGGCATCGGTCGGGGACAATGTCAGATAGCGTATTTCTTCGGCGTTCGGTATAAGCAGTTCAAGTGTTACGGTGCTGCCCGCCATAAACGAAGCGGAGGTTTCTTTCGCAACCTTGCATACGTCATAAATCCACATGGTCTTTGACACGCCGTCGGTGTTATAATAGCTGACTTCAAGTCCCACACTGCCTGTCGCATTGTTTGCGGCGGCGGGGACATCCTTTGTATCGGGAACGGTGAATGTAAGCGTCATTTTGCTTACAGAGCCTCTGCCGTCAGCGGAAACCTCGGTGCGGCTCATAATCTGATTGCTCTTGCCTGCACTGAGTGTAATGCCGTCGGCAAAGCTGTAACTGCCGTCAATGTAGTCTTCGCCCGTCACGCTGTCGACATTATACGCCGTAACCAGCGCGCAGTCTATGCTTATGCCGGTGCGTGTGTTGGAGCCTGTGCCGCGTATTCTTACGCCGGTAATGTTGTCTATATACGCCTCGTTAAATGTAAGGCTTACCGCCTTGCCGGCCTTAATCTCGGAAATATTCTGATCCGTAAGATAGATAAGTGACGATTCATATTCTCTGCCGGACGTGTCGTCATTTGTGGTATATATAAGCGCCACGCCTAAATCATCGGTCTCGTTTGTCAGACGGACATTTGACGAGTCGCTGCCGAACATTAGCGTAACAACCTGCTTTGCCTGACCCGTAGAAGTCGGATTGGACTGCGGATCCTTGCTTACGCCGTTTGAGTCGCTTGCCGCGTCGCAGTTCGAGAAATCGAAATAGAATGTTGATATTACAACACCGGAACGCACCTGCTGAACTACTGCATAATCGAGCATTACCTGCCCCGACGCACTTAAGTTGTTAAAGTACGCCAGAAGGTCAAGCTTATTGACGGTGTCAATGCCCGATACGGATACGCCCGTGCCGGTGAATATGACTCTGCCGTTGCTCTCGCCGCTCTTGAGAGCCGTTTCAACTCTGCTGAAGCCGCCGTAAATTCTGCTGTACTGAATGCCGGCGTTCATGGTTACGCTGTCACGCACTCTTGAAGTCGAACTCTCGGCCGTATAGACATAGATGTTGACAGTGTCGTCAATAGAGCGGGGCTGACGTGTTGTGACGGATGTAATCTCGGACGCCGCATTTGTGCGGTTTATGTCATGCTCGCCGAACTCGATTGTCGCCGTCTGCACCTGGTTTACGGGGAGGCTGATGCTGTATGCCTTGTCGCCCGTTCTTGTGGAACAGCAGAGCGGCTCGGTCGTGTTCGAATAAACCCACTGATATTCATTCTGCGTGTTTATTATTCGTCTGCCGTCATTGCCGACAAGCATTGCGTACATGCTTGAAATGTTCCATGTGGTCGCAACCTTGCTTCTGACTTCGAGGGTTACTCTTACAAGCTGATATGCGTCCTCAATCGCGAGTGTAAAGCGGTCGGTCTTGCCCGCCCTGAACATGGTGTTGGGGTCGCTCTCGGTGCCGCCCGGCCACGTCGCCTGACCTATGGTCTCGGTTTTGCCGGTAATTCTGGACTGACCGGAATAAGCGTACATTGCCTCAACAAGATTGTAGCTTCTTGTCTTGAGCACGCCGTTGCTGTTATAGTATTCTATCACGGCGTAAACCTGACCCGTAAACTGCGGCTCTGTCTCGCCCGTTGTTGTTGTGTTGTATGTGCCGGTTGTTATGCCGAACTCAAGGTTTATTGCGTATGTGCTCGACTCAACCTGATAGGTCTTTACGACATCGGATTCGCTTCTGCCCTTATAGTCGTCGCTTGAGCTGTCGGCGGCGTCATCCTGGAAGTTAATGTCAATCCATCCGATATTTTCTATTGTCCACTGGCGTGAAACGGAGGATGTTGTCTGCTTCTGAACCGTTATTGAGTCTATTTTGAGCTTATCGAAAACATCGCTGTCTTCGGATGTGTCTTCGGGAAGGATTTTTATTGCCGTAAGCTCGCCCATGTCACGGTTTGTGCTTATGGTGAACTGCTCTGTAAAGCCCGCGCGGAAGCCGTCGGATGCCAGCTGCTGATTCGCGAGGACATAGGAGCTTTTGCCGTCCTCAAAAACAAGCTGGAAATAGAACTGGTTCTTTGAACCGCAGTCGCCGTCCTCTCCGTCGGTGGTCTGGTCACTGCCGACAACAACGGACACAACATAGCTGTATCGGCTCTTTGAAAAGCTGCCTATCGTCTGCGCCGTTTCGTATGACATTGAATAGCGTGAGTCGGACCAGTCGCCAGTGTCGGTATCTATAACGGGAGTACTGCTCTCGCCGAATTCGATTGATATCGGGTCCTGACCGCCGTCAACCAGTATGCTCTCGGCAACCTCGGACATCTTTGTGCCTGTGAATGCTCTTGTGTATGCGCGGTCGGAGGTTTCAGTGCCGTCGGAAACACTTTCCCATGCACCCTTAAGAGTGCCGAGTGTTTCGAGCTTGTATATTTCGAGCTTCTGCATCTGCCAGTCGTCTGAGCCCCTGACAATAACGATTGAGCTTATAAAGCTCTTAACGTTTTTGAGTGACACCGTAAAGTACACTGTGCCGCCGCTCTGAACACCGGCACGGTACATAAAGCCGGAGCTTACCCCGGGCCAGTCGCCGTAGAACTGCTTGACACTGTCGCTTACGTTTATCTGATCGCTTGTCTGCGATTTGCCGCTTGTGTCGACATATTTGAAAGTGAGAAGTATATCACCCGTTGTGCCGGCAAGCTCGGTTGTGTCGGTATAGAGCGCAACAAGATACCGCTCGGTGTCCGCAGTCGGCAGAAGTCTTGCGCCGTTCTCGTATTTTGTGAGCGTTATTTCGGTTCCGCTGTCGCCTGTGCCGACGGGGCGGATTGTTGTACCTTCAACCGAAGGCGCACGATAATAAAACTCGGGGTTACCCTTGAAAGTCGGATAAAGCTTTGTGTCGGCAATGGAAAATTCAACGCTTGAATTGCTGCCGTCATAAATTGAAAAGCCGGTAATGCTGAGTGTATCGACATTGTCGCTGTCAGCCGATGCGGGCTTTACGGTTCTGTCCTGCTTGTCGCTTGAGGTGCTGACATCGGTCTTTATGCCGACAGCCGCCTTTGCCGCATCTGTGCCGTAGACAAAACGGACATAGTCAATCGACTTGAGGTCGGGCAGTGTCGCCATAAGCGCAACGGTATCGCCGTCCTGTGCGAGACCCGACAGAAATTCGGTTTCGGACATACCCTTTTCGAGGGCGTAGGCGGTTATGCCCGTCATAAACGGAACATACGTTTCTCTCGTAGCACCGTAAATATCGGTGTATCTTATGGTAATCGCGGCACATTCGTCAATATCGGACAGCAGCAGCTTCTTTTTGGTATTGTTGCCCATGGCCTTTATGCCGCCGCCGTAAATATCAGCTATATCAAGACGGAGGATTTTGTCGGAGGTAGCCGTTGAATAAGCCGCCGTATCAAGCGAGAGTGTCGCGTCACCCGTGCCGGAGGAAACTATCTTGAACAGCCTGTCGGAGCTCCAGCTGAAGTTTTTGGGCTCGGTCATTGAAGCTATAAGAGTGCCGGTGAAGGACGCGTATTTTCTGTCTGAAATGTAACCGTATCTGCCGACACCGCTGATTGACGACACTTTATATATACGCATGCCCTGACAGCTCCATGTGCCGTTTGTGACATTCTTTGTGTCGGTTATTTTGTCGCACATCAGAACTTCTATGCTCTGAATGCTTTTTATCGCCTTGACGGGCTGGAAGAAAAATGTATCGGTTGAATAGGCTCTGAACGCCTGCTTGTTTTCGTCTATGCTGACTTTGAGCTTTGAAAAAAGAGTTTCTCTTGTGCTCTGACCTGCGGAAGAAGAGATGAATGCTTTCTGTGCGTCGTTTGTTGTCGTGCCGTTTGTCTGCGCCCATACCATGGACTCGTTAAGGGCGTCCTCCCCCGGGAAGATGCGGTGCGTGCGTGTGTAGCCGCCGGCATCGATATATACTATCTTGAAATAGAGAATTTCATCGGCGAGATTTCCGGTTGCACTGACAGCTCCCGTTGACACCTGAAGGGCGTATGTATTGTCATCGGGTGTCGTGCTCGGGTCACCGTATGCGGCGGCACTGACATTTGCCGACAGCAAAGCGACACTGCCCAAAAGAATTGCCGCAGACAGCAGCACTGCCGTAAGCCGCTTGACAAGCAGACAAGCAGCCCTAATCGGCTTTATTCTGTTTTTGTTAAAATATCGCATTGCGTTTCCTCCGAAATAAAGTAGTCGGTAAAGGGGCCGGGGGCCGGGGGCCGGGGACCGGGGCCGGGGGGGGATAAGACACTGCGTGTCTTAAATCATATAGCTTCGCAAACATAAAAGCAAATTTTCAAGGACAATTTCACCCTTAGCGGAGCAACTCCACACTCCACACTCCACTCTCCACACTAAGCAAGTTTTCACTGCTCCTTGCTCCTTGCTCACTTAATCGTCAGCAGCCCCGCAAACCCTGTTATCTCAAACACTTCCATAACCGACTTGCGTACATTTGTAAGCGTAAGAGTGCCGTTTTTCTTTGTCATTGCCATGTATAAAAGCTTAATTATACGAAGTCCGGCGCTTGAGACATACTCGACACCCTCCATATTGAGAATAACATCGTTAAAACGCTCGGCGGTCTCGGTAAAGATTTTGCCTGCGTCAACGCTTGTTACGGAGTCAAGATGACCTTCAAGAACAAGCTCGCCCTCGGTGGTACGGTTTATAAGCTTAATTTTCATTATAAGAATTACTCTCCTTTTTTCTTTGTGCCGGTCTTGCGTTTCTTCTGATTGTAGCGAATCAGATCGTCAAGCGACACGTCAACGACATCCTCGTCGAATATTTCCATTGTTTCAATAGGTGTCGGAACATCGATTTCACCCGTGCTGCTGCGCATAAACGCCAGAATATCGTCGCCGTCGGTGCTGTCGGTGACATCCGCAGAATGCTCTTCGATCGGAGCTTCCTTAGTCGTGTTTTCTTCGACAATCGGCTCTTCTTCGGCAACAGGCTCGGTGACGGGTGTTTCCTCTTCGGGCCCGGCCGTGAACAGCTCGACAGCCTTCGGTTTTTCTTCAACGGGCTGTTCGTGAACAGGTTCGGGTTTAGCGGGCTCGAAAACGGGCTTTTCTTCCGTCTCAGGCTGAGCGGTCGGCTGTGCGATATCCTCGGGGCGAACCGATTTAAGGCGGTTGTTTATTGTGTCCTCGACACTTCTCTGAATTTCGTGAACAAGCGCGTCATAGCTGAAGCGGCTCAGAAGCTCCGCAAAAGCGTCATTCGACTGTGAAGATGTGTTTACAGTCGGCTTTGAAGGTGCGGCACTTTGTGACGGTGCTTCTTCTTCGAACATGACAGTCGATTTTCTGTGAGGCTTTTCGGGAGCGGCGTCCGTCTCTTCCGTGACCTCGACAAATGACACGCCGGAGCCTGTGTGAACGGTGTCGACTTCCTTTTTCTCTTCCTCGCCCCAGCGCTTAAAGCGGCTTTCGGCATTTTTCTTGCGGCTTTCGGAGACAATATCCTCCCAGACTCTGTCGCCGTCCTCACCCGCAAAATATCTTGTCTGATAATTGCCGTCGTGGAACATGGATACAATGTTTTTGGGCACTTCAACACGGAAGGTCGAACGGCTTGACGGGCTCATGACCGTGAAAGCCTGACCTCTGGGCGCGGTTGTAATCTGCTCCTGCTCGACTTCGTTTATACCGCCCGCCTTTTCGTAGAGCTTGCACAGATCCTGAATGTCATTGGGTGCAAGTGCGAAAATAAAGCTGTACTGGCAGGCGTTTATTATGGCGGTTGATTTTCTCGCTATTTCTTCGCTTCCGACAAAGTCCTTTATGTTCTGAGTTATGACTATCTGCATACCGTTATATTTTCTGATACGCTTTGCGAGCTGGAACATAAAGTCAAGCGCTACGGGGAATTTTGTATCGATAAATACGTGCGCCTCGTCTATAACGACAACGATTTTGCGGTTAAGACCGTATTTTGTGTTGTAGTCTCTGTTTTTGATAATCTCGTTATCGATGTACTTGAGCACAAGAAGCATCTGCGCGTTGCCTATTGTGTTGTTGCGGTTTGATATAAGGCTCTGGAAATTGAAAACGGTGAAGTTTTCGTCCGTTGTTATGGTTGACGGCCCGTTCCAGATATTGGCGTTTCTGCCGCCTGCCGCGAATTTGGCGACATAGTTCATAAGCGTACGCAGAATCGTGCGGATATATTCGTTGTCGGTTCTCTGGAACTCCGACAGAACGGTGTCATAGAGATCGTCAAACACCGGGTAGTCTTCGGGTCGCAGATATCGCAGATCCGTCTCGGCCGTTATGCCGTGATTGGTGTACATACGGTCGATAAGACTGTTCAGGTACTCCATTGCGTCCTTGTCGCAGTCCGGCAGAATCTGACGGAAGAACTCTTCAAGGAACTGAAGGTGTGTGGCGTAGCTGCCCGAAACGGAAGCGCCGTCAACCTCGTCATCATCAAGTGCCGTGATAATCTGGAAGGGGTTAAGTCTGCCGTACTGGGCGTTGCCAACGTTTATAAACTTGCCGTGGAGATTTTCGGCAAGCTCCGTATACTCGTTTTCGGGATCGAGAATGAATATCTTGCAGTCATCGGCGGCAAGATTTGTAAGAAGGCTCTTTGCGGCGTAGGATTTACCTGAACCGGATTTGCCGACGATAACCATATTGGAGTTAACACGCTCGCTGTCACGTCTGAAAAAGTCAATGAATACGGGCACGCCCTGGCTTGAGCCGAGCTTTATGCCGCCTTTATCGGACACATGCGCGAAAATCCACGGATAACAAGCCGCAAGAGAATTGCTCGGTATGCCTCTGCCCTGTTTGAGCATCGGGTCATAGCCGCTGACCTGCGAGCCGATAAACGCCTGCATCTGGTCAAATTCCATATTGTTAAGACGGAATCCGCCCTCCTGATAATAACGGCGAACAGTCTTTTTCATGTTGGTGACGGAGGTTCTGTCGGATTTCGGCGGCTGAACCATTGTTGTTGTGGCACGGGTCAGAGCTATATCGTATGCCGTGACATAGATATTCGCTTCAAGCAGTGTTTCGTTGTCGCCCTGAAGGGTAGCAAGCAGCTCGCCCAGGGTGTCCATATGGCTCTGTATTTCTATGCGGCGGGAGTCGATACCCGTTGCCATATACTGTCCTCTTAATTCCTGCAAAGAGCGATCGATTACTCTTATCGCCTTCGAGCGTTCCATGGGGCGGCACTTTACGACAACCTTTGTGGCGGGTATGGACATAACACTTGCAAGCCACGCGTCGCCGACTTCGGTGGGGTATGTGACAACACGCATATTATGTGTGATTATATTGTTGACTTCGACCGTGTGTGCCTTGAATTCGACACTCTGAGGCATTGCCCATTTTGCATAGTCCTCGGGAGGGACGTTCTCAATTTCACGCTCGTCAAAATCTATCTCGTTTGTGTATCTCAAAAATACCGCAAGCTCTTTTGAATTAAGGCGTCTTGGCTTCATTTCGGCCGCGCGAAGAGTGCCGACGGCGGACTCAATCTGATTATTGAGCTGATGCTTGTCGCTCTCGAAAAGAACAACATAATAAAACGGCTCAATTACCTTTTCTTCAAAGCAGAGTCTTCTTATTTCATGAATGCGGTCATAGAGAATTTCTATACGCGCCTTATACTCCTCCTCCGAAAGCAGGCCGCTCTCATATGAAGCTCTGAGGCTGTCGACACGGCCGTATTCAAGACGGAGATAGTCATCATATATAATGGGACGCTCGATTTTTACGATGTTCGCCGAAAATTCGGGGTTTATGGAGCGAAGAACACGCCCCAGACCGCTCTCGATTGAGTTTTTGCGGCGCATGGCACTGAAAAAGCGGAACTCAACCGGGGGTATTTCTATAACGGCGCCGTAATATTTTGAGCCGTATTTTATGAAGCCGTCCTCGATATCCGTAAATGCCATAATATTCGGGATGGGCATATTTTTGGACTTTTCGGACTTCTGTTTTTTTGATTTCTTTGCGGACTTTGAGTCAGACTTATTGTCTTCTTCCGCTTCTTCCTCGTCATCAATAACCTCTTCGTCAAGGTCTTCATCAAGGTCTTCATCAAGGTCGTCTTCGGCTGTGTCCTCTTCGGTTTCGGTCGCTGTCTGAGTATTTTTGAAGTGACGGTCATAGCCGCAGTGACGGATTATGTGAAGAAGATAAACATAGTTCGGCACCGTGTCCATACGCACCAGCAGTCCGACACCCAGAAGGGCAATTGCGAGAGCCACATAGTAGCGTCCCGGCAGACTTGACAGAACTGCGAGAATTACCAATGCCGCCGCCACACCGCCGACCGCAATGTCCGACAGTGAAACGCCCTTGAAGAGCTCTATATCAACTTTGGTTTTACCGGGTATCATTCTCACGGGGAAACGTCACCACCCTATTACAAAAGAAATCAGTTATTGTTTTGGTTGTTCTGATTGTTAAAGAATTTAATCTGCTGTGCAACAAATCCGGGCTGACCGGGCTGAAGAATATCGGTATTGTCCGCATTTGCGTTATTTATGTTCAACGGAGGAGGAACGGGAATATTGTTTGCAGGTGCCTGTGCGGGAGCATTTACGGCAAGTGCGTTTGCGCCGATGTTAGCCTGTGCCGGAGCACCGCCCTGTGCAGCATCGATATTCGGCTGTGCCTGTGGTACGTTTACAGCGGGTGCGTTGCCGCCCATGTTAAAGCCGCCCTGAGGAGCTACGGAATAGGCATTCCCATGATTGCCGCCTTGGTTGCCGCCTGCATTGCCGCCGCCCTGTGCCAGTCCGATATTTACGGGATCATTCGGCACTGGTGCGTTATTCTGTGCAGGTGCGTTTGCAGGAGCATTTGCCGGAGCATTTGCCGGAGCATTTGCCGGAGCATTTGCCGGAGCATTTGCCGGAGCATTTGCCGGAGCATTTGCCGGAGCATTTGCCGGAGCATTTGCGGGAGCGTTTGCGTAATCCATTATCGCCCAGTCATCGAATTCGCCGCCGTTATGCGGGCGCTCGGCAAGTCCCGGGTCGGGGTCGCCTTTATTCGCATAGTCCATAATCGCCCAGTCATCGAACTCACCGCCGTTATGGGGACGCTCGGCAAGTCCCGGGTCGGGCACATCGCCGTTTGAGCCGTTTGAGCCGTTTGACGGCTTTGTTTCTGCCGGGCCGCTGTCTTTTTTGCCGCCCATGCCTGTCGGCTGTTTCGGAATATCCGAGCCCGAGCCACCACCGGAGCCGCCCGAGCCGCCGGAGCCGCCGTAACCGCCTGAGCCGCCGTAACCGCCCGAGCCGCCGCCGGAGTCTCTGCCGCCCGAGAACATACTGCGAAGTCCCAGGTCGTTTTTGCGGAGGTTGCCCACATCGCCATAGCCTGTGATACGGTTGCGGACCTGACCCATTGTGCGGCGTACGCTGTCGCCCATGGAGCTTGCGGTAATCGCCTGGAAGCCGGCATTGTCGGCAAGAATACCGGTGATAACACCGCTCGCGCGCTTTGCCGTGGCCATGCCGCCCAGAATGAGCAGAAGCTTTGCCATAAGGTTAAGTATATTGCTGTCGAACAGCACAAGATTGCTGTCGATTATAATCGGAATAAACATAAGCAGAACACGCATCGCTATAAGTGTTCCGAACACGCCGAAGCACTGAACGATGAATGCCGTCTTCCACTGCTTGAACTTTCCGCCCTCGTCAAGCGGCATTGCGCCGATAAAGGGAGGAGCGACAAGATAGAGGAATATCATATTGAATATACGGGCAATGCAGTCAAACAGAATGACAGCCAGATCCCATATAAGCTTAAATGCCACAATGTAGAGCAGAACAAAGCTGACGGACGACAAATCGAAGTCGTTTTTGACAGATTCATAATCGTATATGCTCTTTTCGCCCGTGTAATATGCGCCTCTGAGCGCGTCGGTCATTGAGGCGTTTGTATTGTATGACGGATTTTTCGCCGCCGAAAGAGTGCTTAGGAGAAATACCATTCTGTCAAGCGGAATTTCGTTGACGTACTCCGTATATTCACGAGTATAGGACTTAAGCGGAGCAAAGGAGGAGTCGGTTTTGAGAAGCTCCATGCAGTCCAGAATCGCGTCCGCGACGGCGGTGTTGTATACATCGAAGGTTGTGTCCTTGCTTAAATCCCCGGCGTTTACTATTTTCTGAAGCGCCGACTGCCATGTCTCGCCCGTGTCCTCGGTTGAATAGTAGAAATCGAAAACACCGTCCTGCTGAAGGCTCTGAAGGTCTGCCCTGATTTCGTTATAGCAGCTGTTAAGATTATATTTGCTGTTATATGACGGCGACAGTGAATAGTTGCCGATTGTGTCAAGCACACGCGCCATTGTGGCGTACTGCTCGTCCGTAAATTCTATTGTGTCCTCTTCGCCTATGTTTTCGGCGTTGTCGAAGATATAGTTTATCTGTGTGAAAAGCTTGTTTGAAAGAGATAACACGGCGTTGAAAACGAATGTCATGCACATTATTATGACAACGCTCTTAAACAGGCTTGTAAGAATATCGCCGAGTGACTGACGGATTTTGTCGCCGGAGTCAACGGCTTTTTTCGCTACGGAAATTATGGCAAATACGAAGCTTAGGAGTATGCCTATAAGAGCCATTCCCCAGTATATTTTTTCGACAACGGAATTGCCGAAAAATACACTCAGCAGCGACTGAACCTTGCCGTCATAGCGAACGTTTGACGTGCCGCACATAACGGAAAAGCAACGGCTTAAAAGGCTGATAATCTTTGTCAGCCCTATGCCTATCATATAACATACCCGATAGAATACTGTGCTTATGCCGGTTGAAATCAATGCGCCGGCACTTTCAAAGGCATCATCCAAAGCACCCATGTTTTGCCCTCCGTGTGAGAATTAAAAGAAACGGTAAAAAACTTAAATCACCTTACCGCAAGACGCTTTTTCGAGATATAGATATATATCAGTACCGCCGCGATAACCGCAAGCAGGCACCCCAAAAGTGCCCATGTGCTTATGCTGAAATAAACAAGAACAGTAAATGAATAGTGCGTTATGTTTCCGGCTTTATCGATGAGCGTTATCTGATACTGTCCGCTCTCGGTAAGCTCCGAAGAATAGTTTATCTCTTTGCCGTTTAAGGTTATGCCTATGCTCGCGCCCTCTTCGACGTCGGCAATTGACACAGGCCCTCTCGCCTGATTTTTGTCGTTAAGCTCCGCTAAAGCGAGAACCGGCGGCGTTGTGTCAACGGTTATATCGAGAGTATAGGTAAGTCCGTTCGCGCTGCAAGCGTAATTTATGACATAATGCCCCTCTTTGCTCATATCGACAAAGCCGCTTTCGTATGCGATTTCCGTGTCGTCAAGTGTCGCGCCGGTTATCGAAAAGCCCGCAGGCATTGTGTAGCCCGAAATTTTGCATGTAACATCGCTTACTATCGAAAAAGAGACGGGCTGATATTTCTGTCCTTCGACACTGACCTCGACCACATAGTCACCGACTTCGGAAATGTTCGAAAAATCGGGATTTTCGACTGCTGTGCCGTTTTTATAGAGTGTTGTCTCAATTCCGGAATCTGCCTCGACCTTTACACTGTCGTTTACAATCATGCCGTCCGCAACGGAGCAGAGCACTTTCGTATTGTTGCCGGCTGTGTAGACATAGCCGCGTCTTGTGCGGTCATAATATGAGCCGTCGGACATTGTTATTCTTGAGCCGCCGGACACGCCGTCCGAGGATGACGCCATCGCTTCGCCCGTTTCGGGGTCAAGCTCTCCGCTGTAACCGAATGTGGCAAACGAAGTCACCGAACACAGAACGAAAATCACTAAGGAGAGCAGAACGGAAAAGATTTTTTTTCTCATGCCTCTCCCCCCAATACTATGCTGTTTCTGGCACCGAGATCATAATAGACCTTGTCGGCTCTGAACATACGGCTGCGCATTTCTTCGGTATCCATCTGACCGATTTTGTAGAGCGGGCATTTGTAGCTCGGTGTGTACTTCGTCTTGAGCGGATGATTGCCGAATGTAACGATAATTGCGTTGCCGGTTGATTCTTTATTGTTGAGCTTCTGAAGCTCACTTGGGTAGATAAGCGGACGTGTCTGCGTCTGAGACGAAACGTTTATGTCGCCCTCCTTGCTGCCGATTGAAGCGGAGGTCGATGTCGTGCGTACGGTCATGTTGCCGCAAAGCTCTGAGAACTCCTTGCACGTGCCTATATCGTTTGAACCGATGAACATTTTCATACCGCAGTTCGATTTTACGATATCGGCAACCTTTTCGCCGTAGACGTTGTTAAGCTGAGAATAGCTCTGAACAACCATGTTGAACCAGATTTTACGGGAACGTCCGACTGTTATCATTTTATCGAACTTCTCGATTTTGGGCATATTGCCGAACTCATCGAGAATGAAATAGACGTTGCGGGGAAGGGACAGGTCCTCTCTGCCGGACGCGACCTTGATAAGAGCCTTATACATGCACAGAACGAAAACGGACGCCAGTGCGTGACGGGTGTCTTTTTCATCGGGGATTTTGAGGAACAGAGCCGTAGGACGCTCGGCAAAAGAAGCCGGGTTTATGTCCGTGGCGGAGGTAAGTCCGCACAGACCTCTGTCGTTGAACATTGTCATCTTGTCGAAGGCAATTGACATATAGCTCGCCATTGTCTGCTCCGCCGCCGACAGAACCTGACGTGACATTGTGGCCGCCTGAGAGAGCGGATCACGCCCTTCAAAATAGTCCTTAAGAGCCTGAAACTCGTTTTCGCTGTTCGAAAGAGCCTTATTTATGTTAAAGAAATTAAACTTATCTTTTGTCATTCCGAGGCGTGGGTCGGCACTGTCCTCAAGCATCGCAAGGCACAAAGCCATAATGAGCGAACGCGCGCCCTTTTCCCACAGCGGATCCTTTTCGTTCTCGATTGGACACATTACGGATACAAGGTCGTTTAAGTCCTCGAACATCTCGTCATATACCTTCTGTCTCGCAACGGAAATATCATCCTGACAGTGTGTCATATCGGCGTACGCTCTGCCGTTCCACTCGACCCACAAGTCACCCTCGTCCGCCGGGCCGTCGGGCTGTGTCAGATCGGGATAAGCCGTCATCGAGTCACGGTGAGCCTTTATGCCGTCACCGTAGTGGAGATACTCCTGATACATATCCCAGATGCTCTCAAGCGGATTCCAGCGGCTTGAAGCGTATGTATCACGAAGGTCAAGCAGCTGTACATCATAGCCGCGTTCTTTGAGAAATGCCGAATGGAGCGAGAAAAGCTCGCCCTTGGGGTCGGTCATGATCATGGAGCTGCCGCAGTTTGTGGCGGCGATAAGCTGAATCATGGGGTTTATGAATGTTGTTGTTTTACCGGAACCGGTGGAGCCGATTACAAGCGAATGCGCACCGGAGAGGAAATTTATTTCAAGGTCGCCCTTTTTATCCATAATGGCACGAACGGGAATGCCGTCTTTTTTCACCGTGCCGATTTTTTCGTATGTTGTAGCCGGGAAGTTCTTGTCACGCTCTTCATCGGTCATAAAACGGCTGTTTTCAAGAGAAGAGTCATCGACTATATCGTTTTTTCTGCCGCCGAGAAGTCCGAGTCCGGGGAGCTTGCCGCCGAAAAGCATGGGCCAGCCCCATACGGCTATCCACGCGACAAAAACGGTAAGCCAGCCGTAAATCCATGTGCCGATTTTAAGGAAAAGCGAAGGCTCAAAGGCAAAGCCCTCTCCGCCTATCATGCTTAATGCCCCTCTGACCGCCGTGCGTTCGATAAAACCGACAACACCGCCGCCCACCAATGCGGCGACAATGTACACTGCAATCATTTTCGGATTTATCTTATGAGGCTTTGAATTTTTCGACAAGGCTTGTACCCTCCTCTACACTTAGCTGCTTTATGAAAGCTGATTAAAAAATATAAGTAATCGACAATAGCATAAAAATTAAGAATTAAGAATGCATAATTAAGTGGACCTGTATAATAAAAGTGTACATTTGAAGTTCGTAATGATATAATGCAAATA
>CAVFUV010000008.1:19982-20799 GCA_963625735.1 bacterium | reverse complement strand
ATTTAATGTATAACAGATTTGTTTTTTCAATAAATAACGCTATACACTTTTTCTTGTTTTGAAATGCAAAGCAGTTTCGCAGCTAAGAAAAATTTTTCATATCGAAGTCCGGAAACGAAGCAATGCTGTCGCATTGTGAGGTTTTCGGACAAAGATATGGGAGATTTTTCGGCGAGAAACCAATACTTCGTTATCAGTGCGTGGCTTTATGAATAGGGGTTTGTGAGCTTTTTCGCATCGTAGTACGCCTGTGGGAAGCGTGCTGAATAATTGTACATTACCTTTGATGTGTCAATTTCCTCGCTCTCGCCGTCCCTTAACTGTCTTGCGACAATCGCGATGCGTCCGCTCTTGAATATGGTCTGATAGCATGTATAAATGGTGACAAGCTTATCGTCGGTTGTAACGTCAACACCGGTTGTAATCATCGAACGCTGATTTATTCCGTCAAGCACGCTCTGACACTGCTCTGTCGAGTCAAACTCCGAATAGAGATAGCTGAACAGATTGCCGTTGTCCGCGGCGGGGTCGGCGTTTGTGAGCATGACCGCGAAAATCTTCCACTTTGTCTGACCGTAAAGCGTGTCAAGAGTAAATGTGGGTGCGTCAAGATAGCCGTCAACCGTCATATACTTTTCGAGCTTGTGGAACATAAGTCCGTCATGGGTGTTGTGACCGTAGATAATCGTGTTGTGCGACAGCCCTTCTTTGCCCATGTTGCTTGTGGCCTTTACAAACGGGTTGCCGTAGCGGCTCTTCTGCTTATAGAGGTCACGATAGAGATAATAGTCGTCGTTTTCTTTGTTCTGCAGAAGAA
>CAVFUV010000008.1:0-19939 GCA_963625735.1 bacterium | reverse complement strand
GGTATTGGCAAACTTAATATTCATGCCCTCGGGGAAGTCGACATCCGGATATTTTGCCTTAATGTTCGCCCACATTTCATCAAGATTTTCTTCGTCTATTTCCTGTGAAAATTCATCGTCAATCTTGCTGTCGCTTATTCTGCGTTTTTCGTAGTTTATGAAGTAGATAAGCAGATAGACAATTGCGACAACCAGTGCTATAAAGGCGATAATTCTTATCGATTTGCGGATTACGGTGCCGGCGCTGTCGCCCTTTGAAGGAAGATTTTCATGTGACCACATTTTTATTCCTTCCTTTGAAAGCTTTGTTTTAAGACCGAATTTTGTGCGGGACTTAAGATCCATCTTCACCTTTTTGTCGCTCACGGTGGAGTTTTTGGCGGCGGGACCGTTCACACGTTCGGTGTAGTTTTTCATCTTGTCTTTTTTCTCGGTTCTGTCTTTTTCGTCGGAGAGGCGATCCTCGGAAAATTCAAACGGCATATTGTCAAACGAAAAGCCGTCCGATTCATCGTCACTGCCGTCTATCGGCGAAAATTCAAGCGGAATGCCCGGCACGTCACCTGCGAGCGCCTTTTCTTCGACACGTTTGCGGCGCAGGGCGGCATCTCTCTCCTCCTGCTTTTTCTTTGCGGCGGCGGCACGCTCCTTCTTGCGTTTTTCCGCCTGCTCTATCTCATCCTTCCAGCGTGCTCTGAATTCATCCTCGGTGCTCTGAGCGGCAGAAAATGCGTCAAGCACCTTTTCGTCTATAAGCGTTTTTGTGTCTTCCGTTTTCCGCGCGGGAACACTTCTTCTTGCGCTTCGTGCTGTTGTTTCGGCACCGCGTTTAACGTCGGCTCTCTGACTCAGTCTGAACTCCTCGGCGGAAGACGGTTTTTTTGCGGGCTCGGGGTCGCTTAAGGGGTCGATATAGGGCGACACTCTCTTCTGAGTCGGTGCCGTTGACTGTCTTGCGGGTGTTCTCTGTGTCGGAGCGGAGTCTGAGAGCGGATCAACATAGCGTGAAGCTCTTGCGGCGGGTCTCTCGGAGGATGCGCCTCTGTTTGCCATCGGAACACCGCCCGCGACAAACGCGCGTGCATATGTACTGTCACCCTTAAGGGCGTTGCTTCTGCGTCTGTCTTCTCTTGCGGCGGCGTCACGCTTTGCCTCCTCCTCCCACTCTTCATCGAACACTACACGCTCTTCGGACGCACCGGAGCCCATTGAAGGATATCTGACGGAGCCTGAGGAAGTAAATTCCGGGCGGCGTGCTTCGTCCTCGGTGCTGCTGTATACCTCTCGCACACTTTCGGGGATGGCGTCATCCGAAGACGCTTTTTGAGAATGAGCATATGACTTTTCGGCGGGCGCTTCGTATTCGACACGTGTTTGCGGCTCGTAGCCTGCGGGCGTTTTTGCCGTGCTGTCGCCTAAATATCTTGAATAAAGGCCCGAAAAATCTTCGTTATCGCTGAATTTGCCGCCGCCGTACATTTCGGCGAGAATTTCATCAACGGTATCGTCGGAAACGCGTCCGTTGTCTGCGGCTGCGGGATTTTTTTCTTTGTCTGACATTGCTTTCTCCCTTCGGTCTTTATCGTGAAAATACGGCGACGGACGCATACGGATTTGTCTTTCCGTTGCGGTCATACCATATCTGCGGCATACGCCTGTTTTCGTTTGCGGAGACATTGCTTACGTCAACATCCTCGCTCTCGCCGTCCCTTACAAGGCGGCAGACAAGAACACATCTTGTCTCTATATATGTGTCGTCGGTGTTGAAATCGTATACGCAGGTCGACAGCACCAGAAGCTTGTCATCGGCGGCAATGTCAACCGAGGAATTTACGAAATAACTTCTTGAAAGACATTCGTTTGCGTAGTCGACTGTGCGGTCATCGGGAATTGTCGGGTCTAAGTAGTTAAAATAATTTCCGCCGTCATAATCGGGGTTTACGGTTGTTATAAAGCACGCAAACGCCTTCCATTTATAGTTGTCATAAAGCGTATCAAACTCAATGACCGGGTGCTGTTTATAGAATTCGACATCACGGTATTTTGTGACATCTCTGAAAATGCATTCATCCTGTGTCAGGTTGTGACCGTAGATTATGGTGATTTTCTGGAGAGTGTCTTTACCCTTGCCGGTCGTACAGCGGGCATCCATCCAGATTGAACCTCGTCTGTCAAATTCGCCGTAAAAATTCTTACGTTCGTAATATGTTCCGTCAAGCGTTTTCATAACGGGGAAATCGACTGCGGTGTCATTTATTTTTATCCACCCGACAACATCCCGATTTTCGGAATACAGGCTCTTAAAACGGTTCTGTATCCCGTTCGGGAAATCGACATCTTTAATTTTGGGTGACAGACCGTCAAGCACGGTTGAAACGTCATAAAAATTCGAAGTTACGGTATCGGTCTTTTTGTTTGCGGCGGCAACAAGAAGCATCAGAAAAGAAAAGCAGACGGATATAAGCAGAACAACATCCGACACGGCCAGAACGGCTATAATAATCTTGTCGGACTTCTTCATTTTTTTGCGTTCTTTTTTTCGGTTGTCTTTTTGCTTTGCAGGTGTATCGTCCTCGCTTAATGAATCCGTATACACATCGGTCGGGTTATCCGACTTTTCGCTGTTTTCGGCAGCCGGTTTTCTGCCGTCCGATGATTTATCGGACACCGAATTAAAATATATTCCGCCGTTGTTGTTGTCGTCTGCCACCGAAATTCCTCCGTCCGTCAGTCAAGAATTATATAAAGTAACAATTATAATAACACATTTCACATATTATTACAAGTACCCTAAAAATAGATTAAACAGCATTTTGTTTCTTTGCTCTTTCTTTGCAATTAAAGATTTGCAGTCAAAAACGCAAACGCCCTTCGTTTTAATTCATCACGGGCTTTCGCGCGTCGATATAGAGATCAATGTCATGAATGATATAGTTGGTGCCGGTTGTGTGGAGCGCCTCATAGCAGGCGTAAAGATAATCCCACACATGATATCTGCCGAAAAGCTCGTCAAGCTGTCTGCCGGTCAGCTTCTTTGCGTATTTATACTGCTCGGCACTGAAAATCATAAATTCTCCCTGTCTTGACATATTTATCCCTCCTCAGGCACAGAAAACCTGCCTGTCTTTTTTTCTTCATCAAACATATTAAACAATGTCAGCGGACTGAAATGCCAGAGCTTAGTTTCTTCCCGCTCCAACATTGCGTAAACCCCGGAACGATAGAACTCACGGGCTGCGGTTATTTCACCGCAAGAATAATTTTCCGTAAAAAGCTGTATTACCTTCGGCACAATAAGTCCGATTACCGCACTGAATTTTTCCGCGCTCATATCATTTCCTCCTCCGATACCGTGCCGATAAATTTCAGATATGAAAGTGCCTTTTTCGATGAAAGCACAAGCTGATTATACAGTTTTTTGATTTTCAATGCTTCAAGTGTCTGTTCTTTTGTAAGAACACCGGCAGAAAAAAGTGCGAATGTCGTGTATACATCATCGTCGGCTACCGGACCGAAAATAAAATCATATTTTTCACCGGTGTAATTTCCGGAGCGGTTGTCGGACACAAAGTCAAGCCATGCTTCATCCGGCTTATCAAAACGCAGCACGGAACATTCGGCAAATGCTTTCGATTCATCTGTCTCGTATACACTGACACACTTTTTTCCTTCTCTGCAGCGACGTGTTACCTTTTCCGCAAAGCCGATTGCCTGATTTTTATTTGCGGTTGCATAAAAGCCGAACCCGAAGTCAAGAAAACGATTCTGTTCAATCAGCATCGGTTTTGAAACAACAACATTGCTTCCGTGGTATACAATCATAGCTTTCCCTCCAATACTTTATCCGCAATATTTTTCTCGTCTTTAAGAGAACGGATCATCGCTTCTGTGTGTTTTCTTTTCTCAATCTGTTCACGCACAGTCTCAATATCACGGTGACTGACATATTTTGATATGACCTTTTTTCCGTCACGGTATTTCAGATAATAATAGATTTTTCCGCCACTGTTCTTTTCGGAAATCGTCCCTTTCGGAAGAAGCGAAAGCTCTGTCTCATATTGTGCAATCATATTTTCAATACGCTCACGTTCCTGCATTACGGTATGCAGCAGCAAATTCATTCAATCACCTTCTCCGCCTATATTATACACAACAAATTAAAGAATATCAACAATTTGTTGTGTAATACAGTATGTGGACTAAATTAATTTTTCCGCCCGTTTTTTTATTTTACTACGAGATAGTAAAAACCGGATTAAAGAAAAAAACTTCTTTACTATTCGCCCGAATGTTGTTATAATTTGAATGGCAATTTATATCCTGCAGTTTTCGGAGACTTTATAATGAATAAAAAACACGGATTTTATATAAAAGTTATTGCGTTAATCGGCGTTTTTGCCATACTTATTTCGCTGTTCCCCGCCTGTTCGTCGACAAAATCGAAGGATTACACCTCCTTCGCCATGGGCAGTGCGATAACGGCAAAGCTTTACGGAACCGACACCGAATCACTCGACGCACTTTGGGACGAGATATGCACAAGCGTTAAGGCAAGTGACGACGCGATATCCGCCACAAACGAAGCCTCCGACATTTCTCTTCTGAATTCCCACGGCTCGATTATAGCAGATGACTACACAATTTCACTTCTGCAGAAGGTCATACTTCTCTGCAACACTCTTGACAGAAAAGTTGACATAACAATGGGGGCTGTCACCGAGCTCTGGGGCTTTACGGGCGACAATCCGCATGTGCCGTCGGACGAAGAGATAAAAACGGCTCTGGCGACAGTCAATCTTGACGAGGTCGCAATTTCCGAGGGAACAAAAACAATTTCAATCGGCAAAAATCAGAAGCTCGATTTAGGGGCGTTCGGCAAGGGTGAAGCGTGCGATATAATGCGTGACGCTCTGCTTGAAAATAATATTTCCGCCTGTATTTCGTTTGGCGGAAACATACTTGTAACAAATTCCGCACCGAGTAAAAAAGGGTGGAATATTGGTCTGCGTGACCCGAACGGCACCGAGAATGATGTTTTCGCCTCTCTTACACTCTCTCCGGACGATAATTCTTCACTGTGCGTTTCGACTTCGGGCAGTTATGAAAAATGCTTCGAAGAGAACGGCAAAAAATATCATCACATCATAGACCCGTCAACGGGCTATCCGGTTGAAACAGATCTTGTCTCGGTGAGCGTGGTATGTTCATCGGGGCTTAATGCCGACGCGCTCTCAACCGCACTGTTCATAAACGGATTAAACGACATGGCGAACACCCGGCTTGACGCATTCAGGGCGGAAGCGGTGTTTGTTTACAGTGACGGCAGTGTTTATGTAACAGACGGACTGTCGCAAAATTTTGCAATTACAAACACATCATCTTATAATATAGTCACATATGAAGAAGCCGTTTCAAAATGACAGAAGTCCCGTAAACAAACGGGATTTTATATTGATTTTTTCTCTGCTTGTCGTTGCCGCCGCGGCACTTTCGGTAATGCGGTTTTCGTCGGGCACGCTGACGGCACATATAATTTACGACGGAGTGCAAGTAATGACGGCAGAGCTTGACAAGGTCAACGAAACAACGGTTTTTTCGCCGGTTGACGGCGTTGAAATAGAAATATCAAAAGACGGTATCCGCTTTGTGAGTTCCACGTGCAAATCACAGCAGTGCGTAAACTGCGGGTTGCTTACAAAAGCGGGTCAGAGTGCGGTGTGCATTCCGAACAAGGTCATGATTACCTTAACCTCAAGCGGTTCGAATTCAACAGGCACATACGATGCCGTCGCCTACTGATGACAAATTTATGAAATTTAAGAAAAAACAGTTTACCGTTCGCGACATAACGATAACCGGTGTCTTAGGTGCGTTGATGCTTGCGATTTCATATATAGAGAGTGTTGTTACATCTCTCCTGCCGCTGCCGCCCGGAGTAAAACCGGGGCTTGCGAATATAGTTGTAATGTTCGCCTGCTCCGTTATGGGCTTTGGGTACGCAATATGTCTGACGCTGATAAAATCGGCGTTCCAGCTGCTTTTGTCGGGTGCGACTGCGGGGTTTATATCGCTCTCGGGCGGTATATTAAGCGTCACGGCAACGGCGCTTCTTATAAGATTCGCGAGCAAAAAACTGTCGTATGTCGGGATATCGGTTCTGGGCGCGCTGTGCCATAATGCAGGGCAGACAGCGGCGGCGTGCATAATAATAGGTTCGATTTATTATCTCGCGTATCTGCCGGTGCTTGTCATTTCGGCGGTTGTGACGGGATGCGTGACGGGTGCGGCACTGAAGATTATAATGCCGCAGATTGAAAAGCTCAGGCTGTTTGAGAAGTATAAGTAAAGCAAATTTTCAGGATTGACAGAAAGCTTGTCAGCGAGTTTGTCAAGCTTGTCAGCGAGTTTGTCAAGCACTTTGTCAAGCCGCAAACCGCTCTGTTAAGCCATTTTCGAGGCAACTTGACAAACTTGACAAACTTTTTCCAATACGAGTTAAAGTGTAGTTTATTACATATATACAGCATATATAGGAAAAAACAGAGTTTGTCAAGGAGTTTGTCAGCGACTTTGTCAAGTTTGTCACACTTGTCACAGGGGTTGTCACACTTGTCACAGAGGTTGTCACAGAAAATTACGAAAAATATCACAAATTACCCTGCTTTTTTGTGACAACTTCGAGGTTGTCACAGAGGTTGTCACAGGCGAGGGCACTTAGCCCGAGCCACAGGCGAGGGCACTTAGCCCGAGCCACAGGCGAGGGCACTTAGCCCGAGCCACAGGCGAGGGCACTTAGCCCGAGCCACAGGCGAGGGCACTTAGCCCGAGCCACAGGCGAGGGCACTTAGCCCGAGCCACAGGCGAGGGCACAGACGCGAGCGAAGCGAGCGTAATGCCCTGAGCGACGGGAAGGAGCTTGCGAGCGTAGTGAGCAAGCGGATGACAGAAGCGAGGGGCAGCCGCGACGAGATGGCATCCCCTGTCGACGAAAAAAGACAACAATTTTTCTATCAGGTAAGCGGAGGCAGGGGATGTCTCCGAGGAGCGGCTCAGCCCGCCGGTACGGCAAAACCCTGCAACGCCGATAAAGCCTACCTCCTGCGAAGCCTGTATAAATTCAAGACACGCAGTGTCTTCCTTAGCCACTGGCCACTGACCACCGGATACCGGCCACTCCCAGACACGCAGTATCTTCCACCCCCGACCCCCGGCCCCTTTCACTGCTAATTACCGATTTTACATAAACCCAACTCCAAGGAGGAAAAAATCTATGGGAAAACTCAGCCCCGGCGGCGTACTTAAAGCCGTAAAAAAGGGTACAGGCGGCGTAAATGTCGTCCACAGCAAAATAACGGCAGAATACAAAACAGAGCGTATTCCCGTCCCCGAAAAGGTTGTATTGCCTATGAGCCAGCACATAGGCGCACCGTGTGAACCGACAGTAAAGGTCGGCGATTACGTAAAGGCCGGTCAGCTTATAGGCGACACCGACAAATTCGTATCCGCCCCCATTTACGCATCTGTTTCCGGCACGGTTTCGGCTGTCGGTGACGTAAGACTGTCTAACGGCAAAATGTGCAAGGCAGTAACAATCACATCCGACGGCGAAATGAACTTTGCCGATTTTGAAGCTCCTGTCATAAAAGACAATGCGACACTGTGCGACGCCATAAGAAAATCGGGCCTTGTAGGTCTCGGTGGCGCGGGCTTCCCGGCACACGTAAAATACAGAATTTCTCCGGATAAGCCGATTGACACTCTTGTCGTCAATGCCGCCGAATGCGAGCCGTATATCACTGTTGACTACCGTGAATGCCAAGACCACCCGCGGGATATCATAGACGGCGTTAACAGCCTTATAAAATACTGCGGCTTCAGGCGTGTCATTATAGCCGTTGAAGACAACAAGCCCGAGGCGATAAAGACACTCAAAAAAATTGCCGATACCGACAATGCCCACGGTGACATTATCCGCCTTATGACACTTAAATCCCACTACCCCCAGGGAGCGGAAAAAATGATGGTGCTTTCAGCCACGGGCAGAAAAGTACCCGAAGGCAAGCTGCCCGCGGATGTCGGATGCATTGTTTCAAACGTCGCTTCCGTCGCTTTTATCGCGAGATTTCTTAAGACAGGCAAGCCGCTTATCAGCCGTTCGGTTACCGTCAGCGGCGACGCGATAAAGTCCCCCAAAAACGTGCGTGTTCCGATTGGCATGAGCCTTAAGGAGATTGTCGATTACTGCGGCGGATTTTCAACCGAACCCGACAAAATTCTTTTAGGCGGTCCCATGATGGGTCAGGCGATAGAGAGCCTTGACGCTCCCCTTGTAAAGAGCAACAACGCCATACTCGCGTTTACAAAAGACGGGCTCGGCACAAAAACACTGCGTGACTGTATCCGCTGCGGACGCTGTCACGAGGCGTGCCCGATGAGCCTGTTCCCGACCGATATAGAAAAATTCGCATTGAAGGGCGATGCCGAGGAGCTTAAAAAGCTCGGTGTCGGTGTGTGCATGGAGTGCGGCAGCTGCGCTTACTCCTGCCCCGCAGGCAAACCGCTCGTTCAGTATATGCGTCTTGCAAAATCCGTTATGAGAGAGGCAGGGGTAAAATAAATGGAAGCAACAAAAAAACTGACGGTCAGCTCGTCACCGCACATAAAAAGTCCCATGACCGTCACAAGAATAATGGCGGATGTCATAATTTCACTTATCCCGGCAGGCGTAGCCGGCACGCTGATTTTCGGCGGCAGAGCACTGCTTGTAATGGCAGTATGCATATTAAGCTGTGTCCTGTTTGAGTATCTGTCAAGAAAAATTCTTAAAAGAAGCAATACATTGGGGGATCTGAGCGCCGTTGTAACCGGACTCCTGCTTGCCTACAACCTGCCTGTGCAGATTCCGCTGTGGATGTGCGTTATAGGCTCGTTTGTGGCAATTGTAATCGTAAAGCAGCTCTTCGGCGGCATTGGTCAGAACTTCGCGAACCCCGCAATTACGGCGAGAATAGTAATGCTCGTATCCTTTGCGTCGGCAATGACGAATTTCACAAATCCCACGCTCTGGAAATACGATGCCGTTGCGTCCGCCACTCCCCTTTCAAGTCTTAACGCGCTTGATCTGACGGGCAGCGTAACAGAGCAGATTAAAGCACTGTCCGCAGGCGGCACACTCCCCACGATAAAAGAAATGCTCTTCGGCGTAAGAGCAGGGTGTATCGGTGAAACGTGTGCGGCGGCACTGCTCCTCGGCGCGTTGTATCTCATAGCGAGAGGCATAATAAGCCCCCGTATTCCGTTTGCGTACATCCTGACAGTCGGTGTGTTCATGCTGTGCGTATCAAAGGGCAGTCTTACATATACGCTCTATGAGATAACCTCGGGCGGACTTCTGCTCGGCGCGTTCTTTATGGCTACCGACTACACAACAAGCCCCATCACCAAAAAGGGCAAAATCGTTTTCGGCATAGGCGCCGGAATTCTCACGTCCGTCATAAGACTTTACGGCTCACTCCCCGAAGGGGTATCGTATTCAATCCTTCTTATGAATATCGCGTGTCCGCTTATCGAAAAGGCCACACGCCCCGGATATTTCGGACAGATTAAAGAGAAAAAATCAAAGAAGAAAGAGGAGGCGGCATCATGAACAAAGATACAAAGATGATTATAACTACCGCCGTATCACTCTTTCTGATATGCGCGGTTGCCGCCGGACTTCTGGGTGTGGTAAACAACATTACAGCCCCTCAGATTTCGGCAAACTCCATAGAAACCGCAAACGAATCGAGAAAAGAGGTTCTGTCCTCCGCCGATAATTTCACGGAGCAAACACTCGACGACGGCACGGTGTATTACACGGGCGAAGCGGGCGGCAATGTTGTCGGCTATGTTTTCACGGTGTCGGGCAAGGGTTACGGCGGTGAAATAGAGCTTATGGTCGGCGTTAACACAGACGGTGCCGTTACAGGACTTTCCATTCTGTCGATTGACGAAACACCGGGCCTTGGCATGAACGCCAAAAAGGACTCGTTTATAAATCAGTATATAGGCAAATCGGGTGAGCTTACGGTTGTCAAGAACACCACACCCGGCGACAGCGAGATTCTGGCGATAACAAGCGCCACAATCACAAGCAAGGCTGTTACCTCGGCTGCAAATGACGCTTTATCTCTTTATAAAACGGTAACGGGACAGGAGGGTTAACGAAATGGCAGAAAAGAAAAAATATAACTACTGCAAGGAATTCACAAAAGGACTTCTCAAAGAAAACCCCGTTTTGCGTCTTGTTCTCGGCACGTGCCCCACGCTTGCCACTTCAACAAGCGTCGTAAACGGTCTCGGCATGGGCATTGCGGCGACAATCGTTCTTGTATGCTCAAATATTGCCATATCGGCATTAAGAAAGGTTATCCCCTCAAAAGCGAGAATACCGGCATATATAGTAATAATCGCTTCATTCGTTACCATGGTTCAGATGCTTGTAAAGGCGTTTGTTCCGGCACTTAACGAATCGCTGGGCGTTTTCCTTCCCCTTATAGTTGTTAACTGCATAATCCTCGGCAGAGCGGAAGCGTTCGCGGGCAAAAACCCCGTTCTCGTATCCGCTGTTGACGGTCTCGGTATGGGCATCGGCTTTACGGCGGCACTGTTCTGCATGGGCACTGTAAGAGAAATCCTCGGTGCGGGAACATTTTTAACGGGTCTTGACACCATGATAGGCTCGTCCTTCACGGGATTTGACTTTACAGGCGCTCTTTCAAAAATAGGACTCTCACCCATGACAATATTCATTCTCCCGGCGGGCGGATTTTTCGTATTCGGCATTCTGATGGCACTCGCAAACAGACTTGCCGAAAAGAAGGGCATGAAAAAGGCAAGCCTCAACGGCTGTGAAGGCTGTCCGCATGCAGCGGCCTGCGGAAAAAGACAGGAGGGCGAAGCGAAATGAAATTCTATATAGCAATTCTTGTAATGGGCATACTGACCCAGAACTTCACTCTTTCGAAATTCCTCGGCATCTGTCCGTTTCTGGGCGTTTCAAAAAAGCTCAACACGGCTCTCGGCATGAGCGCGGCTGTTATATTCGTAATGCTGCTCTCGACTGCCGCGACGTATCCGCTTAACATACTCCTCGAAAAATGCGGGCTCGAATACCTTCAGACAATTGTATTTATTCTCGTTATAGCGGCACTGGTTCAGATGGTTGAAGTCATCATGAAAAAATACATGAAGTCGCTTTACAACGCACTCGGCATCTATCTTCCGCTTATCACGACAAACTGCGCCGTTTTGGGCGTTGTCATACTCAACATCGATTACATTTCAACATATTCGGCACAGGGCTTCGGCTTCGGTCACGCCATGATGAACTCATTTGCGGCAGGTGCGGGCTTTATGCTTGCAATGACGCTGTTTGCGGGTGTTCGCTCCCGTCTTGAGGCGGCGGATATTCCGAAGGGTCTTCAGGGACTGCCCATCACGCTTATTGCGGCGTCGATTGTATCACTCAGCTTCCTGGGCTTCGGCGGTATAGTCGAGGGCATGGGACTTATGTAAAAGGAGGAGAATGACATGCAATCTGTTTTAATCGCAATTGCGATAGTTGCGGGAATAGGACTAATAGCAGGACTTCTCCTTGCGGTTCTTTCAAAGGTTATGGCTGTACCGGTTGACGAAAAGGCGGCTGAGATAGAAGAAATTCTGCCCGGCGCGAACTGCGGCTCATGCGGTTTTTCGGGCTGTTCCGGCTATGCGGCGGCACTCTCTTCGGGCAAGACAAAAGAGACTTCACTCTGCAACCCCGGCGGAAACGAAGTGTCAAAGAAAATCGCGTCTATTATGGGACTTGAAGCGGGCGAGGTTGTTCCGATGACGGCTGTTGTACGCTGCAAGGGCACACCCGACAAAGCCCCTTCCTCAATGGTATATGACGGCGTACAGAGCTGCGCAATGGCAAATCAGCTGTTTTCGGGCGGCAAAAACTGCACATACGGATGCCTGGGTCTCGGCGACTGCGCCAGAGCCTGCCCCTATGACGCCATTATGCTGTGCGACGGTGTCGCGGTTGTAAGCCCCGACATATGCAAAGCATGCAAAAAGTGCATCAGCGTATGCCCCAAAAATATTATTACACTTATGCCCAAGGGCACGACAGCGGGTGTCATGTGCGTTAACCACGACAAAGGTGCCCTGACGAGAAAGGCATGCACGGTCGGCTGTATCGGCTGCATGAAGTGCGTCAAGGTCTGCCCCAACGAAGCCATAAAAATCGACATTTTCGCGGCTGTGGTTGACAATTCAAAATGCACCGCCTGCGGAGCGTGTGCGGAGGCATGCCCGACGAAGGCAATAAATCTTGTGCAGCTTGGACAGTAATCAGTGGTCAGTGGCCAGTATCCAGTGGCCGGTGGCTAAGGAAGACACTGCGTGTCTTGGATTGTAAGCTGTCGCCTTTTGCGAAGCAACTCCACTCTCCACACTCCACTCTTCAGCCAACTGACATCTATTATTCCGACTTACAAAAAAAATCGAGTCGGCAAACATAAATTCCGGCTCGTTTTTTAAGGGTGATTTTATAATGAAAAAATTTATGGACAAGGATTTTCTGCTGACAACACCGACGGCAAAAATGCTTTTTGACAAGTGCAAAGACGAACCCATTTTCGACTGGCACTGTCATCTGTCTCCAAAAGAGATTTACGAGAACAAAACTCCCCGTGATATTACCGAACTTTGGCTTGGCGGCGATCACTATAAATGGCGTGCCGAGAGAAGCGCCGGGATAAGCGAAAAATATATCACAGGGGACGCTTCCCCTTACGAAAAATTCAGGGCGTGGGCAAAGTGCATGCCGTATCTTTTGGGCAACCCCTTGTATCACTGGACACACCTGGAGCTTCAGAGATACTTTGAGATTTACACTCCCTTAAGTGAAAAAACCGCGGATGAAATATGGAAGAGCGCGAACGCCAAAATAGCCGCCGGAGGATTTACACCCCGTGAGCTTATATCAAAATCAAATGTAAAATGCGTCTGCACAACCGACGACCCCGCGGATACACTTGAATACCATAAGCTTATAGCACAGGATAAGAGCTTTAAGACAAAGGTTCTGCCGGCGTTTCGTCCCGATAAGGCACTCTCAATTGAAGCGGCAACATTTTTGCCGTGGCTTAATACACTTGAGAGCCGTGTCGGTCACAACATAGAGAGCTTTGCAGAGCTTAAAGAGGCACTTTTGAGCCGTATAGAGCTTTTCGCCTCCCTCGGATGCAGAGCAACCGACCATGCGTTTTCACCTGTACCCTACCGTCCCATGACTGACACAGAGCTTGAAGGCGTTTTCAAAAAAGCACTGCACGGAGAAGCTCTCACAGCGGACGAAATCGAAGGGTACAAGACGGAGCTCTTCAGATTTTTCGCAAAAGAGTACGCCAAACGCGGCTGGGTAATGGAAATGCACATCGGTCCGATGAGAAACAACAACACTCGCATGTTCAGGTCACTGGGTCCCGATACGGGATTTGACTCAATAGCAGACGATAATGTGGCATACAGGCTTTCACGTCTTTTAGACAGTCTTGACAGCGAAAACGCATTGCCGAAAACGATTCTGTTCTGCCTCAACCCGAAGGATAATTATGTATTGGGCTCCATGCTCGGAAACTTCCAGACAGACGAAGCCAAATCAAAAATTCAGCTGGGTTCCGCATGGTGGTTCAACGACAACATCGACGGCATGAAGGCACAGATGTCGGCACTCGCGAATTTGGGTGTACTCCCCTATTTTGTGGGCATGGTTACCGATTCTCGCTCGTTCCTCTCGTATCCCAGACATGAGTATTTCAGACGCATCATGTGCGAGATGATAGGAAATATCGTCGAGAACGGCGAATATCCGTATGATGAAGAAGTGCTTACGGAGATAGTGAAAAATATTGCGTTTGGGAACGCGGCGGAATTTTTCGGAATCGAAAATTAAATTACAGAAGAAAGTGGCCGGTGGTCAGTGGTCAGTGGCCAGTGGCTAAGGAAGACACTGCGTGTCTTGAATTTATATAGGCTTCGCAGGAGGTGGGTCTTATCGGCATTGCGGGGCTTTGCCGTCGGCGGAGCTGAGCCGCCCGTCGGGGCACCTGTCTGCCCGTTCGGTCAGTTTTCCGAAAAATTACCGACTTTTTTGCCGGACACACAGGTACCGCCTCCGGGCGGCTGCCCTCCATTCGCATTCATTTGTTAAGCCGCATAAGGCTGCGTCTGAACAAATTCTGCTCATTCCGGGCACGTGCCTCCTCCTCACACCCGCCTGTCGGCGTTGTGTTCGTCGTCGGCACCGATGTGGCTCGTCGCCGGCAAAGCCGCTCCTCGCCACTCCACACTCCACTCTCCAAACTCCACACTCAATATTTAAGTTATCATTAAGAACCCCACCGTATAATATCCAACGGTAAACGAACCAAGGTTTACTAAGGAGAGAAAAAATGAATATTCTGCGATTCTTGACCCCGAAAGCGGAGGTCGCATTCGTAAATGTCAATTCATCGGTCCGTCAGGGGCTTGAAAAGATGAAGCACTACGGTTACGCCGCAATTCCCGTTATTGACGATGACGGACACTATGTCGGAGTTGTCACGGAGGGCGACTTTCTGTGGGCACTCTACAATAACAACAACCCCGATATAAAAAAACTTGAGCACATGGAGCTTAAGAGCATAATCCACAAGGACTATCACCCCGTAAACGCCAGTGCCTCGATTGACGAAATTCTCAAACGCGCGTACAGTCAGAATTTTGTTCCGGTTGTTGATGACAGAGACTGCTTTATCGGCATCATCCGCCGTATGCACCTGATAAAATATCTTGCCACCGTAAAAATTGACCTGTAATCCGCTTTCACTCATGCAAAAAATCCTCCCTGAGCCAAATAAGCTCGGAGAGGATTGTTTTTTCTCTTAAATTATCTTTTAACTGCTTTGCCGTTGATGTCGGTGAAGTTTCCCATTACAATCTGAATAAGGTCAACCAATGTGCCGATACCAAAGCATCCTGCCGTAAGAAGCCACAAAATTCCCGTGCCGGTCTTGCCGACATAAAACCTGTGAATACCGAGACCACCGACAAAAATACACAGAAGCAGTGCAACAAGCCAGTCCTTGTCCGACTTTGTGGGATCGATGACAACATTGTTGTACTGAGGGGCGTTCATGTTCGGAGCTGCGTTATTTGCTATCGGTGCTCCGCAATTCGGACAAAAAGCCTGATTGGGGGCAATTTCTTTTCCGCAGTTATTGCAAAACATACTACATCTCTCTCTTTCTTTTTTTGAGCATAGTGACAGTCGCCGCAAATAATCATAGAACCACAGCTCTGTCAATTTCAGTATATCATACCCACTATATACTGTCAAGAAAAATGCCGATTTCAATAAGACAAAATCAGTTTTTATCATGCAAAACTTTACAAGTATAGTAAAATAGCGTGATGCCAAAGTAATCCTTCAAGCATCACGCCGTATTTTATTCTCCTCTAAAATAAACAATGTAATTTGTTTTTCAATGGCTTTGTCATAAGCCCACATAACAACAGCATTTATTATTTGCCTGCAAGCTTACCCCCTGCGAAGCCATAAAATCCAAGACACGCAGTGTCTTCCTTAGTCTCTGGTCACTGGATACTGGATACTGGATACTGAACACCGGCCACGCATCAACTGCTCCTTGCTCCTTGCTCCTTGCTAACTGTGTTTCAGTTCTTGTACCCGAAAATCTCCGCCACCATCGACAAGAGACTTCCGAATGCCTTTATAGCCGACGCGCCTCTGTCCTCTTTTGCGTTAAGCTCGGCATCGACCGCCTTGGCGTAGTAGGAATATAATGAGCTGGAGCTTGAGTCACCGCCGACAAGCTTTGTCGCGAAAAATACCGCGCCGTGCAGGAAAAGCTCACCGACTATATGCTCATAGTCCATTGTGATTAAGTCGCCGCCTATTGTTTTGGCAAACTCAAGATGTCTGTTAAGAAGTCTGTTCGCAGTCGCGCACAGAACAAGAATATTGACGATTTCGGGATTTTTCTCAAGATTTACAACTATATAAACCTGATTGTCATCGGCAACATAATATTTCGCGGAGTCGGCTATTCTGTCGGCAATGCCCGATACCTGATTGGGATCAATAAAGATATATGCGGACAGAATCTCGCTGACAGTCGCAAGGGACGTATCGCCGTCCG
Organism: bacterium; assembly: GCA_963625735.1. Lineage (GTDB taxonomy): Bacteria > Bacillota > Clostridia > Oscillospirales > Acutalibacteraceae > RUG806. The sequence goes on along the minus strand of CAVFUV010000008.1, from coordinate 3,710 downwards.
CTTCTTCGGCTATTGCCTCAACAAAAGCATCGTCAACCTTTATATCGCTCTCGTCAACACCCAACGCCTCGGCCACTGCGGTGTCAATGTTTTCTTCGATTTTGGCTTCCTCGTTAGCCTGTTGAACCTCGGCGGCGAACGCAACGGACGCCATAGAAAGCATCATAAGCATAGATAACAAAACCGATATTATCTTTTTGTGCATATTTAACACTTCTTTCTTGATTTTTAAGGTTAATTTAATCATATCATACATTCACACTTATGTCAACGACCGAAAGCGTAAAAAATATCAATATTTTTCGATTTTTTTCAAAAAAGGTATTGCAATTTGCAAAAAAATGATTACAATATAATTAGCACTCAGGGATAAAGAGTGCTAAAACACAAAACCGAATCTTTTCAGGGAGGTTACATATTATGAAACTCAGACCTTTGGGCGACAAAGTCGTCCTCCAGTTCACACAGGCAGAAGAAGTATCAAAGGGCGGTCTTTTCCTTGCCGCATCCGCACAGGAGAAGCCCCAGTACGCAAACGTCATCGCCGTCGGCCCCGGCGGAATGATTGACGGCAAAGAAGTCAAAATGGACGTCAAAGTCGGCGACAAGGTAATTCTCAGCAAATACTCGGGCACAGAAGTCAAGATTGACGGCGAAGAGTATACAATAGTTAAAGTCAGCGACATTCTTGCCGTATGCGAATAATGTTAGGAGGAAATTACAATGGCTAAACAGCTACTTTACGGTGAAGACGCAAGAAAGGCTCTTCAGACAGGTATAGACAAATTAAGCAATACAGTTAAAATCACATTAGGACCCAAGGGCAGAAACGTTGTTCTTGACAAGAAATACGGTGCTCCCCTCATCACAAACGACGGTGTTACAATCGCCAAGGAAATCGAGCTTGAAGATCCCTTTGAGAACATGGGCGCGCAGCTCGTTAAAGAAGTTGCGACAAAGACAAACGACATTGCGGGCGACGGCACAACAACCGCAACACTTCTCGCTCAGGCTCTTGTAAGCGAAGGCATGAAGAACGTAGCGGCAGGCGCTAACCCCATGATCGTAAAGAAAGGCATCAAAGAAGCCGTTGACGCCGCTGTTGAGGAGCTCAAGAAGATTTCTCACAACGTAACAAGCAGCAGCGACATCGCGAGAATCGGCACAATCTCCGCCGCCGATGAGACAGTAGGTTCTCTTATCGCGGAGGCTATGGAGAAGGTTACAAGTGACGGCGTTATCACCGTTGAAGAGTCAAAGACAGCGGAAACAAGCTGTGATGTTGTTGAAGGCATGCAGTTTGACCGTGGCTACATTTCTCCTTACATGGTAACGGATACCGACAAGATGGAAGCCGTTATTGACGACGCTTACATTCTTATTACAGATAAGAAGATTTCGAATATTCAGGAAATTCTTCCCCTCCTCGAGAAGATTCTGCAGGCCGGCAAGAAGCTTATCATCATTGCCGAGGATGTTGAGGGCGAGGCTCTCGCTACTATCCTTGTCAACAAGCTCAGAGGCACATTTACCTGCATCTGCGTAAAGGCTCCGGGCTTCGGCGACAGACGCAAAGAGATGCTTCAGGATATCGCCACTCTTACAGGCGGTCAGGTTATCACATCCGACCTCGGCTTCGAGCTTAAGGACGCAACCGTTGAAATGCTCGGCAGAGCAAAGCAGGTTAAGGTAACCAAAGAAAACACCACAATCGTTGACGGTGCAGGCGACAAGGAAGCCATCAAGGATCGTATCGCTCAGATTAAGAATCAGATAGAAATCACAACCTCCGAGTTCGACAGAGAAAAGCTTCAGGAGAGACTTGCAAAGCTCTCCGGCGGTGTTGCGGTTATCCATGTAGGTGCCGCTACCGAAGTTGAAATGAAAGAAAAGAAGCTCCGCATTGAGGACGCTCTCGCAGCCACAAAGGCGGCTGTTGAAGAAGGCTATGTAGCCGGCGGCGGTATTGCTCTTCTTAACGTAATGCCCGCAGTTAAGGCTCTGCTTGACAAGGCGGAGAACGCCGACGAAGCAACCGGCATCAAGATTGTTCTTAAGGCTATGGAAGCTCCCATCCGTCAGATAGCTCAGAACGCAGGTCTTGAAGGCTCCGTTATCATCGACGCCATCAACCGTTCCGGCAAGCTCGGTTACGGCTACAACTTCGCGACAGAAGAGTATGTCGATATGTTCGAAACAGGTATTCTTGACCCGACAAAGGTTACACGTTCCGCACTTCAGAACGCTTCGTCCGTTGCGGCTATGGTTCTCACAACCGAAAGCCTCGTAACAGACAAGCCCGATCCCCAGGCAGACGCCGCAGCAGCAGCCGCAATGGCAGGTGCGGGTGCACAGGGCGGAATGTATTAATAGCGGCAAAAAGCCGTAAAACAGCATAAAGATGCAAAGCTCCCCGGTCACCGACAGGTGGTCGAGGAGTCTTTTTTTCAGTTAGCAAGGAGCAAGGAGCAGTTGAAAAAAAAGGCCGGATGTCAGGGGTCGGGGACCGGGAAAACGAGGAAGTCCTGCGGACTTGGATTTTAAGTAACGATGCTCGAAATTATGGCAATTCCGTTGAAGGTCGCAACGAAATCCCCCGATGACAGCGTCCCCGAGACCGTTATTCTGTAACAGAGCCAGAGCCCCACCGCAACCGTAAACATCATTGTGTTCGCAAATATGTTGTTAAAAAAATTCAGTGTACTTATCTTTATGTCATACCTGAGGCGTGTGCCGACCGTTTTGTCCTGCATCTCGGAATATCGTTCAAAAAGCAGAGGCGACACCCCCGTTGTTCTGACTTCCCCGGCGTATTCGGGCTGATAGAACAGACGGAAAAAATAGTTTGCCCTGCGTCTTATATCGGACATATCCCGTCTTTTGTCCGCAATCATCAGACCTATCTTCTTGCACAGCGGCACCGATATTGCAGATGATATCACAAGCGAGATTATTACCGCCGGGTCAATCGAAATAAGTATTCCCGTCACAAGCACAAGCCCGAGAATGTTATTGATATTATCACGCCAGTATGTACGGTTGATAAATTCCCTGATATTTTCAATCGCCAGGATAAAATCGGAATAAAACCCGGGATTGTCATAAGCCGCAAGGTCAATCTCGGCCGCCTTTCTGAACAGCATTAAACTCGATTTTTTCGAGTGCAACGGGAATTTTGTCACCGCCGACAATTCTGTTTTCATGTTCGAAAAATTCCTTCAGATTGCCGAAATACATTGCCTTTTCACGAAGGTACGAAACGGCATCGGCCAGGTCATTTATTACATCCGCAAGATTATTCATCGCCGTCAGAATTACCGAAAAATCCGAGAAAAGCATATTTTTCTTAAAGACAAAACGCCACGTCGCATAGACATAAGACGCCAGAAGCGGCAGCACTTCCCCGAAAAAATCTGATATACACTCCATAAAGGCAAGCTTAAAACCGTATTTTCTGAAAATCTCTCTGTTTTTGTTTACGGCGTAATCAAATTTTGCCGTCATGACACCGAACACGGCGGATGTCCTTATTTCTTTGGCATACTCCCTACGGTGAAGCGTGCGTCTGACATAATCTTTTTGGCGGCGGTATCTTGTCATTTCATTGTCACGCTTTACCGTAATTTTGCTCTCAATGCCCTGCAATGCCACAACAATAGTAAACGACAAAATAAATTGCGTATTAGCCTTTGACAAAAGAATTCATAGAC
>CAVFUV010000007.1:0-21289 GCA_963625735.1 bacterium | reverse complement strand
TCGTAACTGTTAGTTTTTTACGAACTTTATTTGTCCAAAAAACTTGACAGGTTCAAAGGAAAACGCTAAAGCGTTTTGGATTTTAAAGCTTCGCAAAATGATAACTTTACGATTATGTATTAATCTGAGTGTTTGCGTAGCCATATAAATCAAGTCCGCAGGACTTCTTGTTTTAGGTTATCAAACCGCTGCCGCAGGTCCTCTTCAGTCGCTACGCCAAAAATCATTCACCGGATGATTTTTGTCTGCGAATTATGCATTATGCATTCAATGCACTGCTCCTTACTGACTGTATTATAAAACAGTACATTTAAGGGGCGGGATAGTCAAAATTATTATATCATATTTCCCTTAAAAAAATATAGAAGAAAAATAAATTTTTTGAAAAGAAAACGGAGATGCCGACAAAATGACATCTCCGAAACACTTATTTAATGCATAATGCATAATTAATGAAAACGCCAAGGCGTTTTAAATTATAAAGCTCCGCAAAAGATTAACTTGCCGATTATAAACAGCTCTAATGTCTGCGAAGCTTATAATCCAAGGCACGCAGTGCCTTCCGACATTGTTAATTGTTAATTGTTAATTGTTAATTACTTTTGCTTCTGCCAAACAATTCATTGATTTCCCTGAAATACGCCTTATCCATCTGCCTGATTGTGTCAGCAGTTGTTCTGAACCGCCAGTTAAGCTCGGGAACACCGGGAATGTTCATGCGGGCATCGTTGCCGAAGCCGCACATATCCTGAAAAGCTATCATTGCGGTGTTTGCGGAGGAACGCCACACGGTTTCTATAATCGCACGGCATGCGGGGGCATTGTAGCCGCCCTGTCCCCAGTCGTCACCCTTGTAGCCGATATAGCGAAGGACATATTCACGTTCCGCTTTAGGTGCTTCAAACAGCCAGCCGAAAAGCGTATTGTTGTCGTGAGTGCCGCAGTAATAGACAGAGTTCGGCACAACGTGATGCGGCAGGTGCAGTGAGTCAGCACCGGGGGTAAATGCGAACTGAATGACCTTCATTCCGGGAAAGGCGGTGTCTTTTAAAAGCTTTGTAACATCCTCGCCGAAAACACCGAGATCCTCGGCGATAATCGGAGCGTTCGGGTGTTTTTCGAAAAGCTTATCAAAGAAATCCATACCGGGGCCGTCAACCCATTCGCCTGTTTTGGCTGTCTTTGAGTCTGCCGGCACTGCCCAGAAGCTTGCGAAGGCTCTGAAGTGATCTATACGGACAACGTCAAACATATCAAGAGAGTTGTCGATTCTGTCGAGCCACCATTTATAGCCGTCTGACTTCATAAAGTCCCAGTTATATAAGGGATTGCCCCACAGCTGACCGTCCTCGGAAAAATAATCCGGCGGAACACCCGAGACCGCCTGCGGACGAAGCGTCTTTTCGTCAATAAGATAGTTTTCGATATGAGACCACACATCGGCAGAGTCCATGGCGACATAAATGGGCATATCGCCTATTACGAAAATCCCCTTGTCGTTGGCATACTTTTTGATGCCGTGCCACTGTGTGAAGAAAATATACTGCTTGAAGCAGATGAAATCAATTTCGTTTTTGAGATATGAATAATCGGATTTTATAAATTTGTTATAGTCGGCTTCGCTCTTATCCCACTCATACCACGGCTTGCCGCCGTTCTTGTTTTTGAGTGCGAGAAAACAGGCGTATTCATATATCCCGACACGGGATTTTACGAAGTCAGCGACATCGGCCTTAATTTTGTCGGTAATGTTATTATAGGCTGTTTTGAGAAGTGCTTCACGCTTTTCGGTCGCGAAGACATAATCGGCGGTGTAGGGTGTGCCGTGACAGACACTGTCATTAACATCGTCAGCCGAGCAAAGCCCCATTGAACAGAGCGTTTCGGGGTCGATAAAAAGCACGTTTCCCGCAAATGCGGACGGTGAGCAATAGGGCGAATTCATATCGTCCGTTGGGTTAAACGGCAGAACCTGCCAGTATGTGAATTTCATTTCGGACAGGGTGTCGATAAAGTTTTTTGTATCACGTCCGAAAACGCCGACACCGTAGGGCGAGGGCAGGGATGATATGTGCATGAGGACACCGGAAGTGCGATGGGGTAGCATATGATCTCTCCTTTTGATGGATGATTAAATGGCAGCTGATGAAAACAGCAGGAAAATTAACAATTAACAATTAAGAATTAAGAATATCGGAAGACACTGCGTGTCTTGATTTATATAAGCTTCGCAAAAGGTAAGATTTTGGGCGTTGCCAGGCTTTTGCCGTATCGCCGCTGCCCTACTCTCTCACCGTCTTTTTAATCTTCTCCACTGATTTTTCACCGAAGCACAGAATAAAAAACACTGTCGCGCTCGCCTGAACTATGTCCGCTATGAAGCCGGAAGCATAGGACGCAAGCACGCTTTTTAACGATAATGATGCCGGGGAGTACATTATGACAGACGCCGGGTTCATTATTCCGCCGTAAATTATTATCGCCGCCGCTGCTCCGTATATCGCCATTGAAAATCTTTTCGGCCGCAAGATGCCCGTATTGAAAATAAGCCCTGCGATAAATCCGACAAGCCCCATTGAGAACATCTGCCACGGTGTCCACGGCCCCTGTGAATAGAACATATTTGACACGAGCATTGTGACAGCTCCCGTAAGAAAGCCCGATTTTGCTCCCATCGAAGCACCCGCGATTATGACAACCGCCATAACAGGCTTAAACTGCGGCAGCATGAACAGAGCCATTCGCCCGGCAACACCCAAGGCACAGAGTGTGGAGAGTGTCACGATCTCTCTCGCACTCGGTTTTCGTCCGTCAAAATCGATGAAAAACGGCACTATGCACTCGGTTAATACTATAATTGAAATTATTCCGCTGTTTTTGTTGTTGAGAACAAATACGCCGACAATGAGTGTCGCTATAACGGCAAGAACCGAAGCGACACACAGCAGTTTCGACTTGCCGCTCATTTTTTCTCGTTTCTGTATTGTCTCTTTTTCGCTCGAAAATCCGACGGCGGACAGTGATGCGCCGAAGAGCAGAACGATTAACAGAGAGTAGAGCGGAATATTGTTTTTCTTTACAAATGAATTTATGTCAACGCCCGTGAGTGTCGATATTTTCGCACCGAAGCTTACGAGAATAAAATCCGCGACTGATAGAATCGACAGCACGGCCGAAAGAGCTTTTCTTATGGGGGACAGCCGTTTTTTCCCGGGTATTTCCGTTGTCGGCACTATACTTTCTTCTTTTTTTTCGTTTATCTCGGCATATGTCTTTACGGGATTTTCTTTCGGCGATGTCGATAAATTTTGAGTAACCATTTTGTTGAATGATGACAGTATTTCGTCAACTGTCACAGCATTCGGCACAATGTTTTTGGCAATTCGCGCGGCATTTGTCGAACAGAATGAACTGTCGGAGAAAAATCTCCGCGGCACATCCTCCGATATTATCGTACCGTCAAAAAACACTCCGCACATATCGGCATACTCGGCACAGAAATCCGTATCGTGACTTACAAGCAAAACAGCGACACCGTTTTGTGACAGTGTTTTAAGAACCGTCCCGAGCCGTTTTTTAAGCTCCGCGTCAAGCCCCTTTGTCGGCTCGTCAAGGAACAGAATATCGGGTCCGGTTATTAGAAGCTTTGCGAGCGCCGACAGCTGTGTCTCTCCTCCCGACAGCTCAAACGGATTGCGGCTTAAAAGATGAGTGATGCCGCACATCTCGGCAATTTCCCTGATGCGTGTTTCCTTTTCGGAATACGCCCTGCCGCTGTCAAAAACCTCGTACAGGTCATCAAGAACCGTGTCTTTTACAAAAAGCGTCTTTGCGTCCTGCGGCAGAAGAGCGGATTTTCCGAACCGTTCAACCTTGCCCGACACGCATTTTTTTGCACCGGACAGAATTTTAAGCGCGGTTGTCTTTCCGACGCCGTTTGCTCCGACAATGGCGAAAATCTCACCTTTTTCAAGTGAGAACGAAAAGTCCTTTATTATATCCGCGCCGTCTTTTTCGTATCTGAAATAGCAGTGCGAAGCGGACAGGGCGGTATTATTGTTTAGTAAATATTCTTTTATGGGGATTTCGCATGGAGTATTTTTTTCGGAATGGTTTTTCAGGAACGCCCGACCGTCCGACACAGTGACGGGGCATTTTTCTTTTCCGTCAAGAGTACACCACAGACGAACCCCCGCAGGGAAAGCGTCAACAAGTCCGCTGTTGTTCTCTTTAAGAAAAATTGCGGTATTCTCGGCCGTGTCACAGCAGACAACTCTGCCGCCGTCAAGCACAATAACGGTGTCGGCAAAGGGCAGAGCCTCATTCAGACGCTGTTCGCTCATTATAACTGTAATACCCGTCTCTCGGTTAAGCCTTGCGATAAGCTCAACAAACTCGGCGGCGGCTTTCGGGTCAAGCTGAGAAGTCGGCTCGTCCAGAATAAGCACCTGCGGCTCGCTGACGACAACACCCGCTAAGGACAACAATTGCTTTTGTCCGCCCGACAGCACGGCGACATCGTCATTAAGACTGTCCGACAGTCCGAAAAAATCGGCGGCGAACGCAACCTTGCGGCGTATTTCATCGGACGGCACGCCCAGGTTTTCAAGACAGAATGAAATTTCATGATAGACTTTATCCGTTACCGTCTGCGCCTCGGGCGACTGTGACACAAAGCCGATTTTTTCGGTCTGAGTGCGAAAATCGACTTCGTTCAATTCTTTACCGTAAAAATAAACACTTCCCTGTTTTTCTCCGACCGGAGCAAGGCAGATCTTAAAGTGTCTCAGCAGAGTTGACTTGCCGCTGCCCGATTTGCCGCATAAAAGCACAAAAGAACCTTCGGCAATATGAACAGTCACATTGTCGAGGGCCTTTTTATTCGCACCGGGGTACGAAAAGCTCAGATTTTTGACAGTGAAGCATTCCAACGCAGTACCTCCGCTGTACAATAAATTGACGGTATCAGCCCCAGCAAAAGAGCCGATACATAAGAAACAATCGAAAACATATCCGTTTTCGGAAGAATGATTTCGGGGTAAAATTCGACGGAAAATTCGCCGTTCACCGCTCCGACAACGCAGAATCCGGACAATATAAGCATAACGGCAATCAGTGAGAAGTCCCGCGACGTAAAGCGAAAACTGTCATATGTCGTTCTGCTCTCAAGTCCCCATCCGCGGCTTTTTATGCTGTCTGCGGTTGCCGCTCCGTCCGAGAGTGAGCGAGACACAGCGGCAAAGAAAATACAGGATGCGTTTTTCATCCGCTCGGTAAAATTTCCGTCCATTGCACTTTTGCCGAAGCTTTTTCTCGCGTCGTTTATGTCCGATATGGTGCGTCTGAATTTCGGCACGGCTCGAACGGTCATTGACAGAAGCAACGAAACGGACGGCAGACGCCGACCGAAAAGGAATATAAGCCTGTCCGCCGGCAGACACCTGTTAAACGCAACGCACCACGACAGAACGGTTGCGGTCATAACGCCCGACGACAGACCGTAAAGCGTGCTTTCGAGTGTAATTTCACTCCCCCACGGCACAGTGAAAAGCACCGTCGCCCCCTCGTGATTGAAAAGAGGGTTCACAAGCGTAAAAATAAGCACAACGGGAATGCCGCCGCGTATAAGAAAAGCCGAGCTTTGCTTTTTGCCGAACACGACAGCATACAGCAGAGCACACAGAAGCCCCGCCGCCTGCACCGCCGGATGCCGCACAGTCATTGCGATAAGCATCACACAGAGGAAGTATATTAAGTTTGTGATGGGGTGGAGGGAAGAGAAACGATCCATAGTACTAATTAACAATTAACAATTAACAATTAACAATTAACAATTTCGGAAGACACTGCGTGTCTTAGATTATAAGCTCCGCCTCTTGCGTAGCAACTCCACACTCCACTCTCCACACTCCACACTTTTGCAGACCAACTTGTCCGTCGGTTGCGAATTAAAGAAGAATAATATTGTGCTTCTCGCACTCAAGTCTCATATCCTCGGGCCAGATTGATACCTGTACCTCGCCGATGTGGGCTTTCTGGAGAAGGAGCATGCATATGCGTGACTGACCGAGGCCGCCGCCGATTGTAAGAGGCAGTGTACCCTCAAGAATTCCCTTGTGATAGGGGAACTGCTCTCTTTCGAGGGCGTCACTCTTTTTAAGCTGTTCGTGAAGGCTTGTTTCATCAACACGAATGCCCATTGATGATATTTCAAAAGCGCATTTAAGCACATCGTTCCATATGAGAATATCGCCGTTAAGTGACCAGTCGTCATAGTCGGGTGCTCTGCCGTCATGCTTTTCGCCGTTTTTAAGTTTGTCGCCTATATGCATAAGGAACACCGTCTTGTGTGCCTTTACAATTTCGTTTTCACGCTGTTTGGGAGTTAAATCCGGATACATATCCAGCAGCTCCTCGGTTGTGATAAAGAAAACATCGGGGCAGATTTCGCATGAGAGAGCGGGGAACGCCTTCTTGACTTCGTCGTTTGTGTCCGACAGAGCCTTGACTATCTTTTTGACGGTCGCCTTAAGATATTCGGTGTTTCTGTCCTGACGGGTGATGACCTTTTCCCAGTCCCACTGATCGACAAAGAGCGAGTGCATGTTGTCGCAGTCGTCATCACGACGAATGGCGTTCATATCGGTATAGATGCCGACACCGGGTTCATAGCCGTATTTACCGAGTGCGGTTCTCTTCCATTTCGCGAGGCTCTGAACAACCTCGGCGACACCGTCGATTTCTTTCATTGTGAAATGAACCTTGCGTTCAACGCCGTTTAAGTCGTCGTTGATGCCCGATGCCTTTGTTACCATAAGCGGCGCCGTTATGCGGTCAAGATTGAGAGCTGCGGACAGATTTTTCTGGAATGTATCTTTTACAAGCTTTATAGCCTTCTGAGTTTCTCTCTGAGTTAATGCGGATGAATATTTTTCGGGATATACCATTGTGCGGGACATGGGAAAGCCTCCTTTTTTTTTGCTTTAGCGAATTTTATCTATAAATTTTGTATGCTGTATCAAGCCATGCCGAATGTGAAGGCTCGGCAAGTGTGAAGTGTGGAATGTGGAGTGTGGAGTTAGCTTCGCAAATATTAACGCTTTTCAGAATAATAATCTTACCATAAGCGGCAGCTTTATAAGCCAGAACGCTCAGCGTTATCCATTCAACTCCACACTCAAAACTCCAAACTCCACACTTTGAGCGACAGCTCCTTTATCTTATGCTTCCCACTGTTCTGGGATAGAATATGACGTCTCTGATATTCTGCATGCCGGTGCAGTACATGACAAGGCGTTCAAAGCCGAGACCGAAGCCGGAGTGCGGAACAGTGCCGTATTTGCGAAGGTCAAGATAATCATGGTAGTCGTCTGTGGACATACCCTTTTCCTTCATGGCGTTTAAGAGCTTTGTGAGGTCGGATTCTCTCTCACTGCCGCCGATGATTTCGCCGACACCGGGAACAAGAAGGTCGGTTGCGGCAACCGTCTTGCCGTCGGGATTCTGCTTCATATAGAAGCTCTTGATATCCTTGGGATAGTTAATGAGGAATACGGGCTTGTTATAGATTTTTTCGGTAATGTAACGCTCATGCTCACTCTGAAGGTCACAGCCCCACTCAACGGGATACTCGAACTTCACATCGGCTTTTTTGAGCATTTCTATGGCGTCGGTGTAGTCAACAACGGCAAAATCATTGTTTACAACATTAAGAAGCTTGTCGGTAAGACCCTTTTCGACACGTTCCTCAAAGAATTTAAGCTCCTCGGGGCATTTCTCCATAAAGTCATTGATAACATATTTTATCATAGCCTCCGCAAACTCGATTAAATCGGGGAGCTCGCAGAATGCAATTTCGGGTTCAACATGCCAGAACTCGGCAACGTGACGAAGGGTGTTGCTCTTCTCCGCTCTGAAGGACGGACCGAATGTGTAAATCTTGCCGAGTGCCATTGCGGCAACCTCGCCCTCAAGCTGACCCGAAACGGAGAGCCCCGCCTTTCTGCCGAAGAAATCATCGGCATAGTATTCCTCGGCGTTTTTGTACTTGTCGGAATAACCGATTGTGGTTACCTTGAACATTTCGCCCGCGCCCTCGCAGTCCGAGCCGGTGATTAAGGGTGTGTTCATATAGACAAAGCCTCTGTCCTGGAAAAAGCGGTGAATTGCCGCCGCCATAACGGAACGTGCTCTGAAAACTGCGTTAAAAGTATTTGTGCGGACTCTGATGTGCGGAATTTCACGGAGAGTTTCAAGCTTCTGGAATTTTTTCTGAAGAGGATAGTCTGCGGGGCAGATGCCGAGAACGGTTATTTCCTCGGCGTTTATTTCGGGTGTGCCGTGATTTTCGTTTGCGACAACCGTGCCGATTATCTTAAGAGAAGTGCCGAGCTTTGCGGCTTCTTCGGGCAGTACACAGCTGCCGTTTTTGTCGATGACTATCTGAAGATGCTCAAGTGTTGTGCCGTCGTTGAGCGCGAGGAACGCCACGTTCTTTGAGTCACGCGCGGTGCGTACCCATCCGCAGACGGTAACGCTCTTGCCGATGTAGTCGGTTGTTGTCAGAATGTCTTTGATGTCGATGTGCTTCATGGGAAAACCTCCGAGTATATAGTTTATGAAAAATCAGCGAAGAACAGTTTTTTGCAATTAATAATTAACAATTAAGAATTAACAATGTCGGAAGACACTTCGTGTCTTGGATTTATATAGCTTCGCAGAAATTAAAGCAATTTCTAAAAGATAAGTTAATCGATTGCATAGCTTTATAATCCAAAACGCTTCAGCGTTTTCCTCAATTGTTAATTGTTAATTGTTAATTATTAGTTGTTTCGTTGCTTTGCAACAAAAAAAACAGCCACCTCATCCCACAATATAGGACGAGCAGCTGTAACCCGCGGTACCACCTATGTTGCGTCTGTTGACGCCTCCTTCGCTTCACGCTTTTTGCGGAAAGCTTCTGCCGATAACGGAACGCCGCCGTCTCCCCTACTAAAGCCGAGGCCCTTTGGGTTTGAAGCTCCGAAGTGTTCTTCACACAAAGCGTATTATGCGGCTTTCAGCGTCCGCCGCACTCTCTGGGAACCGTTTTCTGTGCTACTTTTCTTCATCTTCGCCTGTATATAGACGGATTATACCGTTTTCCGCCGTTATTGTCAAGAGTGACAGTTGATTTTTTTATACGAAAAAGTTATAATTAAAAATGAAAAATTTATTACAAAGGACGGTTCGATATGAAAAAGCCGGTTTCGTTACTTCTTGCGTGTATCTTCATTTTTATGACCTGCTCCGCTGCCCTCGCCGCAGACACCGACGACGGATGCAATTGCGGCTATACGCCGATTATCGACATTAAGGGCACGTCAATCTATAAGGACACCACAGACCTGTCTAAGGGGCTTGCGGAAAAACAGTTCTCGGACAAGAGCGGTCTTGCGTCCTCCGCGACAAAAATCTCAACCGCACTCGCCGGTGCACTCGTCACGGACAACTGGGACAACTACTGCGATGTTCTGTATGACGAGATTATAACCGTCTATGACGGCTATGCCCTTAACAATGACGGCGAGATTGCGAACAACAGCGGCATTGACCCCAATTACAGCATTGACAACGCCGTCGCACGTGTTTACGAAAACGGCAGAAATTATCACATTGAGCAGAAAGACAATATTCTCATGTATGAATATCTCTATGATTCACGCCTTGATCCGATTGAAAACGCCGCCATGCTCAAGCGGTATATCGACGCCGTAAAGGAAGTCACGGGTCACGACAAGGTGGCGATTCTCGGCAGATGCGCAGTCTGCGTTATTCTCAATGTCTATCTTAACGACTACGGCACGGACGACCTGGAAAGCGTCATTTTCTATAATTCCATTGCCGACGGCTGTGAGCTTATCGACGCATGGTTCACGGGTGAAGTTAAATTCGACTCTGAAGGGCTTAATAATTATGTATACGAATATTCGGGAACATCCCCATTGCTTGATCTTGTCATAGCGGGTGTGGAAGCGTCGGAATATTCGGGACTTCTCGGCAGCTCAACCGATCTGCTTCAGAAAATTTACGATAAGGTTTCGTCCAATGTCGTACCCCGACTTGTGAGGGATATTTTCGGAACATGCCCCGGGTATTACAGCTATGTGAGCGCGGATAAATACGAAAAGGCAAAGAGCTTTGTGCTGGGCGACAATGCCGACGGCAAATATGACAAGCTGATTGCGAAAATCGACAACTACAACTATAACTACAAATCGAAAACGAAAGAGACAATTAAAAAAGCCGTGGCGGACGGCGTTCACGTTTACATTGTCGCGAAATACAACAGACAGATGTATCCGCTGATTGAGGACTCATCCGTGCTCGGCGACGACACAATCTCTCTGTATAAGCAGACCTTCTCCGGCGCGACCTGCTCCAAGACGGGCGAAACTCTGTCGGATGAATATATCGCCTCGGCCGACGCAAAATACATATCCCCCGACAAGATGATTGACGCTTCAACCGGCATTCTACCCGACCACACGTGGTATTTAAGGGACCTGCCGCACATGGACTATCCCGATACTCTTGACCCGTACATGATGCGCCTGCTCAGAAGCAAGGATTATGTTACGATTGACACATACGAGGATATGCCGCAGTTTATGCTCTATAACAAAACCGACAGCTCCTTTACGGCAATGACAGACGAAAACGCACCGGATGCGACATCCGGCCGCCCCGAAAAGAGCTTTTTCGGCGTTCTTCGTGACATATTCAAAAAGCTTATTAACCTGCTGAAGTCATTTTTCGCAAAGATAACCGGCTCGGCAAACTGAACAAGGGAGTTTTGACGCATGAATAAAATCGCAGTTGTAACCGGAGGATCATCCGGAATAGGACTTTCAACCGCAAAAATGCTTGCCGTGAACGGCTATACGGTATATGAGCTGAGCCGCAGAGAGAGCAATATAAGCGGCATTACGCATATTTCGGCGGATGTAACCGACACTGCCGCCATACAGAACGCCTATTCGCAAATCATTGACAGACACGGTGAAATAAATCTGCTGGTCTGCTGTGCCGGAATGGGTGTTTCGGGTGCAGTGGAATTTCTGCCCGACAGTGAAGTAAGACGCCAGATGGATGTAAACTTTTTCGGCACGGTAAACGCCGTAAGAGCCGTTTTGCCGTACATGAGAAAACAGTGCGGAGGAAAAATAATCTGCGTGTCATCTGTTGCCGCCGTTTATTCAATTCCGTTTCAGGGGTATTATTCCGCCTCAAAATCCGCGGTCAACGCCTTTGTCGACGCACTTGTAAACGAAGTAAAGCCGTTTAACATTCAGGTGTCGTCAGTGATGCCCGGAGATATAAAAACCGGATTTACCGCCGCGCGACGCAAGACGATTGACGGGGACGATGTTTATTCCGGCAGAATTTCAAAAGCCGTCGCCGCCATGGAAAAGGATGAAATAAACGGCATGAGCCCCGAAGCGATAGCAAAATTCATTGTCATGCTCGCGGGCAAAAAGCGTATTGCGCCGCTGTATACCGTCGGTGTGCAGTATAAGGCGCTTGTGTTTCTGTCTCGTGTTTTTCCGCATGATATGGCGGTCAGGATTGTGGGGAAAATGTACTGAGAAGTACGGAGTTTGGAGAGTGGAGAGTGGAGAGTGGAGTGTGGAGTTAAACAGGCAATCGGCAGTTGATATGAGCAAGAAGCAGAAGTGGCCGGTATGCAGTATCCGGTATCCGGTAGCTAAACAATGCAGAATGCAGAATGTAGAATGCATAATTTCGGAAGTCCTGCGGACTTGGATTATATAGCTTCGCAGAATTTAAAACTATTTCTAAAAGGTTAGTTAATCGTTTGTGTAGCTTCATAATTTAAAACGCTTCAGCCTTTTCCTTATTTTTGGTTTGTCTGACCGCTGCTGCCGGTCCTCATTAGTCGCTACGCCAAAAATCATTCACCGGATGATTTTTGCCTGCGAAATTATGCATTCTGCATTCAATTGGCAAAAAAAAAGAGTTGCCGACTTCCGTTAGCCGGGGATTCGCAAGAGGCAGACTTTCGGAACAGCGCAAGTCTTGTCGGCATAGTTTTTTGTACCGAGGAATTATTTTGCTTCGTCCCCCGCTTTTATGCAAAAAAATAACGCCTGCCGCTTGCCTTGGCAGTCGTTACTTTTTTTGTGTTTGATTAAGCAAATCAGTCGTTTGAGGGAGCACCTACGGGGCATGCGTCTGCGCAAGCGCCGCACTCGATGCAAGCATCCTCGTCGATTACGTATTTGCCGTCGCCCTCTGTTATTGCCTCAACGGGGCAGCCGGCTGCGCAAGCACCGCAAGCGATGCAATCGTCGGAAATTTTGTATGCCATTGTGTTTGTCCTCCTTGTTCAATATTGACTTCATTTTATCATATTTTTCGCAAATTTCAATAGCAACGGCAATTTTTTTTATTCTGACACAAGCACCCGTTTAGCCCTTGCTTTATTTTGTGTAATATGCTACAATTCTATAAAATAAAAAATCACCTGCAAGGAGTTTATGTAAATGGAACCCATTACCGTTGAATTTTCTCAGAACGGCAGAAAGAAAAAGGGCGGCACAGTGTATATTCCGCCCGAGAAAGCGGCTCTTAAAACCGTGATAAGCATTGTTATCGCTCTTATCGTGGCGGCTGTCGCTTACTATTTCATGCTGCCTCCCATGAACCTCGGTTCATATGAATTTTATATCTATTGGGCAATTGTATTGGGCTCGTATGTTGCGGCTACCGTGCTTACATCCGCGGCGTTCGCGAAGCCCGAGTATATTCCGTACGCAAAGCGCAGAAGCATTATCCCCATAATTCTGGCGGCTGTGCTGGCTCTTATTCTTCTTGTCGGGTATCTTGTATCCTGCCCGTTTTTCAGAGCGAAGAGCTATTCGAAAATTCTGTCAATCGAGAACAACTCCGACTTTTCATCGGCTGTGTCGCTCATTGACTCCATGAGTGACTTCAATAACGTCGCGCTCATAGACAAAGAAGCGGCGGCGGCTCTTGCCGACAAAACGCTCGGTGACTTTGCGGCACTTGACCTCGAAAGCCAGTTTGAGCTTAACACCGACGACTCCACACAGATTAACTTCGGCGGCTCGCCCTACCGTGTGTATCCGCTTCAGTACGGCGATATTTTCAAGTGGTTCTTTAACTCCGTGACAGGCGGCACATATCAGGGTATTCCCGGTTACGTCAGAGTCAACATGAACACACAGGCGGCGGAGCTTATAACGGACTATGATATAAAATACTCAACCGCCGAGCATTTCAGCGAGTACCTCGAAAGACATCTCCGCTTTAAGTATCCCACATACATTTTCGGCGAGATGAGCTTTGAAATCGACGAAGAAGGCAAGCCCTATTGGGTAGTCGAGCATATCAAGAAGACAATCGGTCTTGTGGGCGGTGACGACGTACAGGGCATTATTCTCGTTGATGCCGTAACGGGCGAGTCAAAATATTATACAGCGGAAGAAATGACAAAGGTTGACAGCGAAATCGCATGGATTGACCAGGCATATGACTCCGATCTGCTTGTACAGCAGTATAACTACTCGGGCAAATATTCGGGCGGCTTCTGGAACTCAATCATAGGTCAGTCCGGCGTTAAGATTGCGTCTGCAGGCTACTCTTTCCTCGCAATCGGCGACGACGTATACCTTTATACGGGCGTTACATCCGTCACATCTGATGATTCAATTCTCGGCTTCTTCCTTATAAACCAGAGAACGAAGGACGCAAAGTTCTATAACACAACGGGTGCTACGGAATCCGCGGCACAGCTCTCGGCACAAGGCAAGGTTTCCGACAAAGGCTGGCAGGCGTCATTCCCCATTCTGCTCAACATTGACGGACAGGCGACATACTTCATGGCACTTAAGGACTCCTCGAATATCGTCAAGTCCTACGCCATGGTTAACGTTCAGCAGTATAACGTTGTGGCAATTCCCGACAACGAGAGCGTGGATCTGAGAAGCTGTCTTGAAAAGTATATCGAGGACCTCGGAGCACTCTCCCCTGCGGTTGTAATCAACTTCAACTTTGACGGTACCGCGGCGGTTGAAGACAACACCGAAACCGTCCCAGATGCCGAAACAACAACTATATCGGGCGCAATTACGGATATACGCAATGCTGTTATAAGCGGCAATACATACTATTATATAAAACTTGACACATCCGAAACATATTATTATGTCGCGGCAAGCCTTTCTAACCGTGCGGCGCTTCTGAATGTCGGCGACAAGGTCACAATCACGGCGGCGGCGACGTACAGCGACGGACTTGCCCCGGCGAAAACAGTAGAGAGCAATTAGCAATTAGCAATGAGCAATTAGCAATGAGCAATGAGCAATTATGCACAGAGTGGAGAGTGGAGAGTGGAGTTGCTTCGCCGTTATTAAAATCTGCAATCAAAAAAAGGTATTATATCCGGCGAAGCTTATATAAATCAAGTCCGTAGGACTTCCGAAATTGTTAATTATTAATTGTTAATTGTTAATTGTTAGCTGAAAAGAGAACAAAATGAAAACGATAGAGAAAATTTTTTCCTTCATATACGGAATAATGGGTTGGTGCACATGGGTCGGTGTTATAGGGCTTCTCGTGTTTGTCGTGACACTGTTCTGTATCGGTGACGAGCAGCAGCCGACAACGACGCTGTCAGCCCCCGTAATTTCCGAAGTGACCGAGCTTGATGACACCATGAAGCAAAACGGCGTAACCGACTCCGGCGGCTGGTATAAAGCGGAGTACACCGCAGCCGTGACGGGTGCTAAGTTCTCCCCCTATTCCTACACCGCAAACGAAGTAAAGCTTCAGTCGACTTCCACACAGAATCGGATTAACGGCTTTCTGACATATGAGGGCGATATTTCATATTCGGCAACAACTCCGTGCGAATTTAAGATAATCGTCTATGCAAAAAAGACGGCCGATACAGACACAGACGAACTCACATCTGTTTTTAACAGTCTGTCGTTTGTGCTGTCGGATATGCATACGACATTCGGGCTTATTGATTACGAGAAGTCGAATGGGACACCGGCGTTTACAATTAGCAATTAGCAATGTGCAATGTGCAATGAAAGAGACCGGGGGTCAGGGACCGGGGACCGGGGGCCGGGGTAACAAGGAAGTCCTGCGGACTTGGATTTATAAGGCTTCGCTGATTGTGAGTTTTATTGAAGGAACAGGTACACACCCCCAAAATATTACCGGGTTATAGCAAAACAACGACCGAACGGACACCAATCCGCTCGGCCGTTTTTATTTTTGATTCACAAAAAACATATCTTTTTGCTTGTATTCTTGCGAAGCTTAACAATTCAAGACACACAGTGCCGTCCCCGGTCCCCGGTTCCTGACCCCCGGTCCCTTTTAATATCTTACCGTCCTGACCGTATTATCCTCCCCTATATCAACCCCGACTGTGCCGACGGAGGTTGCGAGGGATGACGCGTCAACGGACAGCATTTTGTGCGTGACTGCGGCAGTTGCCGCCTCCCAATCGGAGATAAGCTCGCTTGTAAGTCTGTATGACAGCCGCTTAAATCCGGAATTGTTAAAACAGTCGTACGCTATTTTGTTTCTTGAACGCAGAAATATGCCGAGATCATTGTCAAGAGGCGCGTTTTTCACGGCAATCAGACGGCCATTTGAGCTGTCCGAAATAAGCAGAACAACGTCGGTTATCGGCTTCATTGTGTCGTTAAACGAGTTCATAAGCCCCGGGAGAGTAATTACATCGCCCCAGGCATATGTACCGAATTTTATTGTAGTCCAGAATCCCGCGTCACTCGGAGTAAAGCGGATTTTTATCGCTGACTTTACAGTCTGTTTTACGTCTTCATCCGTAAAATTCGCCCAGTGAACGGATATAATAAGCTTGTTGTCGAACACATAGCCGTTCTGACCGTCCTCAATCGCAGAGGAAGTCACATCCATCAGCAGACGCGTTCCGTTCTCTCTGAACGCCGCAAGCATTTTTTTGCCTGTCGTAGTTCTGACTTCGTTTATACGAAGAGAACCGACTGTAATATCATTCATGAAATCACCACCAAAAAAGTTAGCAATTAGCAATAAAATATAAGTATCCAGTGGCCAGTGGCCGGTATCCAGTGGCCAGTGGCCGGTATCCAGAAGCAAGTATCCAGTATCCAGTGGCCAGTGGTCAGTGAACAAGGAAAACGCTAAAGCGTTTTAAATTATAAAGCTACGCAAAAACACAAATCTATTCTGATTAGTTTTATATTTGCGAAGCTTATAAATCAAGTCCGCAGGACTTCTATGCTTTGGTTGTCGGACCGCTGCCGCCGGTCCTCATTAGTCGCTACGCCAAAAATCATTCACAGGATGATTTTTGTCTGCGACATTGTTAATTGTTAATTGTTAATTGTACTCCACTGCTCCTTGCTCCTTGCTCACTGCTTATATGTTGTATTTCTTATCCATAAACGCAAACAGGCTGAGTATGGCAATGCATGCCGTCAGAAGCAGAAGCCCCTGATAAATCATGCTCATTTCAAGGCACTCGACCTTTGCCGCGCTGCCTATAAGCTGTGTGAGAACATTTTCTTCCGAGCCCGAGAGAAGTGTTTTAAGTCCGAGTCTGCCGGACGCTATCGGCTCGACAAATTTTGTAAAGCACCATTTCATAGCAACCGTAAGCACAACGCACGAGCCCGATATAATCGTGTTTACACCGCTCTTGCCGAGAATTCCCAGAACCGTTGCGGCAAGCATGCACAGAATTATCACAACGAGAATAACCGCGGCGGCAATGCCCCACGGAATTGTGTTGAAAATCTGAGAGAGCTTCGATTCACTGTCCGAGAACAGTGACGCTATTGTCTTGAAAATCGATGTCGTTGTTTCATTCGCGCCTATAACGGACTTCAGAATGTCATAGAGGCTTGTATACTCTTTTATGCCGAATGTGGACATAATCGAGTCCGACAGCGATGACGTGATAACAAGTCTTATCAGCGGCAAAAACAGAATTACCGGAATTGACGCAAGACACAGAATGGGACTTAAAATTTTGTATGTGGTTTTCATTTTACCTAACCCCCTGTATAAGAGTTTGGAGTTTGGAGTGTGGATTTAAGCTTCGCAAAAGGCGAAGCTTTATAATCCAAGACACGCAGTGTCTTCCTCAGTCACTGGCCACTGGACACTGGTCACTGGATACCGGCCACTGTCTCTCACTGCTTACCGTTCACTAATTACACTCCGGTTTATTTTTTTATACTGAACGACGAGTTCAGTGCAACCGTGCGGTTAAAAATCAGATGCCCGGCTGTTGAATCAAGATCAACGCAGAAATATCCGTCACGGACAAACTGGAAGGCATCAAGCGGCTTTGCGTCCTTAACCGACGGTTCAATAAGGCAGTCCTTCTTTATGACAAGCGACTCGGGATTAAGAACCGACTCAAAGTCTTCATCCGAAACACCCGCGGGATCTTCCACATTGAACAGACGGTCATAGAGGCGAACCTCGGCTTTTACGCTGTCAGCTCCTGCCCAGTGAATTGTACCCTTGACCTTGCGTCCGTCGGGGCTGTCGCCGCCCTTTGTAGCCGGGTCATATGTGCAGTGAACACAGGTAATCTCGCCGTTTTCGTCCTTTTCGCAGGAAACGCACTTTACGAAGTACGCACCCTTAAGACGAACCTCGTTTCCGGGGAACAGTCTGAAATACTTTTTGGGCGGGACTTCCATAAAGTCGGACTTTTCAACAAATATTTCTTTTGAGAAAGTAACCTTGGACTTGCCGAACTCCGGATGATCGGGATGACGGTCAATTTCAAGAGTCTCGGTCTGTCCTTCGGGAAAATTATCTATAATAACCTTAAGCGGATCTAAAACCGCCATAACTCTGGGTGCGGATGCGTTAAGCTCATCACGGACACACGCTTCAAGCAGACCGTAGTCAACAACGGAATACGCCTTTGAAACGCCGACCTTTTCTATAAACGTACGCAGTGCCTTTGCGGGATATCCACGGCGGCGCATACCGCATATCGTAGCCATACGGGGGTCATCCCAGCCGCTGACAAGGTGGTCTTTGACAAGACGGATGTTGCGGCGTTTTGACGTGATGCAGTAGTTTATGTTAAGACGGGCAAACTCAATCTGTCTCGGCGGCTCGGCAAAACCAATCTTTTCGATGAACCAGTCATAGAGCGGACGGTGATTTTCGAACTCAAGCGAGCAGAGTGAATATGTTACGCCCTCTTTTGCGTCGGACAGCGGATGCGCGAAATCGTACATGGGATATACGCACCACTTGTCGCCTGTGTGATGATGTGTCACGTGCATAATTCTGTATATAACAGGGTCACGCATATTTATGTTGGGCGATGCCATATCAATCTTGGCACGAAGCACCTTTTCGCCGTCGGCAAACTCGCCGTCTGTCATACGTTTGAACAAATCGAGGTTTTCTTCGATGCTTCTGTCACGGTACGGGCTGTTCTTGCCGGGCTCGGTAAGAGTGCCTCTGTACTCTCTCATTTCTTCCGCAGACAGATCGTCAACGAACGCAAGCCCCATTTTAATGAGTTTGACAGCACACTCATAAATAAAATCGAAATATTCGGATGCGTAATAAACGTGCGCCCACTTGAAGCCGAGCCACTCGATATCCTCTTTTATGGACTCAACATACTCGACATCCTCTTTTGTGGGGTTGGTGTCGTCAAGACGCAGATTGCATATGCCGTTGTATTTTTCGGCTGTGGCAAAATCGATGCATATGGCCTTTGCGTGACCAATATGCAGATAGCCGTTGGGCTCGGGAGGAAAACGCGTCTGAACTCTTGTGTTCACGCCTTCCTTCAGGTCTTCATCTATAAAATCGTGTATAAAATTTGATGTTAATGCGGTGGGCTCTTCCATGGTGATACACCTTTCGTAATTATAATAAAGCTCAAAAAGAACAGTTAGGCATAGAGTGGAGTGTGGAGTTGCTTCGCAGACTTTAAAACTGAGAATAGGAAGAAGGTTTTATATTCAGCGAAGCTTATAAATCAAGTCCGCAGGACTTCCGAAATTGTTATTTGTTAATTATTAATTGTTAATTGTACTCCGCTGCTCCTTATCTTGCTTCTGTCAGCCTTTTAAGTACTTCCTCCCTGCCGAGGAGCTTCATGACAGCGCACAGGTCGGGAGTATTTGCACGGCCTGTTACGGCAAGGCGGATTATGTTTGATACAGTGCCGACGTGGCCTTTGTATGCGTCGGGATTTTTCTTATACTCCTTGACATTCGGAGTAAATCCGAGGGGCTCGCACATATCCTTGATTTTGGTGAACCACGCGTCCTTGTCGTCATTCTCGTCGTAAATATTCATGTATGTTTCAATAACGGCTTTTGCGTCCGCAGGGTCGACACCCTCGCTCACGCTTTCGGCGGGAGTGTACAGCTCGTTATAGAAATACGAGACATACTCCTTTACGCCGTTCCATGCGATAATGTCTTTTCTGGGCTTCGCGCAGCCGCGGTCAATTGAGAGAATTGCCTTGGCGTAGTCGGGGCGGTCGGTGAACAGCTTATAAAGCTCGGTGTCATACTCCTTTGCCCACTCGACTGTTGAATTATATACTTCATCCGTAGTCATAACGGAAATTTTATTCTTGCATACGTCATGGAGCTTCGCAAGGTCAAACAACGCACCCGAAGAGCTCATTTTCTTGAATGAGAACTTGAACGAGAACTTGTCCGCCTCCGGATTTGCACGACGCCACTCTTCAAAATTGGAGTTCGCAAGCGTCATAAGGTACTCTATAACGCCGTCACGGGGATAGCCCTGCTCAACATAGAAGCTTACGCTCGCCTCGGGGTCTTTACGCTTTGAGAGCTTACGCTTGTTGCCGTCGTCAAGCTTCATGATGGGAGAAATGTGGCAGTATTTCGGCGGCTTGTAGCCGAGTGCCTTAAACAGCTGAATATGCACGGGGAGGGATGCTATCCACTCATCGCCTCTTACAACGTGTGTTGTACGCATAAAGTGGTCGTCAACGGCGTGGGCGAAGTGATAAGTCGGTATACCGTCCGTTTTAAGAAGGACAATATCCTGTACGTTTTCGGGCATTTCAATCTTGCCCTTAATCTGGTCTTCAACCGTTATGCGGCGGTTTTCATCTCCGTCGGACTTAAGGCGGACCGTATAGGGCACACCGGCTTCGATTTTAGCCTTCTGCTCTTCGAATGTGAGATTTCTGCAGCGGGCGTATTCACCGTAATAGCCGGGGTTCTTGCCGTCCTTTTCCTGCTGTTCACGCAGTGCGGCGATTTCTTCCTCGGTGCAAAAGCAGGGGTACGCAAGACCCTTCTTGACAAGGCTCTTAGCCATACAGCCGTATATATCCTTACGCTTGCTCTGCTTGTAGGGGCCGTAGTCGCCCTTTTCGGTCTCTTTTCCTGTTACGCCTTCATCGGGTGTAATGCCGAAGGTTGACAGACCGAGAAGAATTTTATCAATCGCATCGGACACCTCACGCTTTTTGTCGGTGTCCTCAATTCTTAAATAGAAAATACTGCCGGGAGTATTTGCCGCCAGACGGTCGATAAGCCCCGAGAACATATTGCCGAGATGCATATATCCCGTGGGACTGGGCGCGAAACGTGTAACCTTTGCTCCTTCGGGCAGATTTCTTGCCGGGAATTTTTCTTCAAGCGTTTCGGGAGTATCTGTTATATCCGGGAACATAAGCTCGGCTAACAGGCAATTGTTATCCATAAAATGACCTCACAAAATTTGTAGCTTCAACGGAACACGACCGCAAAAATCGCAATTCCCCGAAAAATAAATATATGGATTTATTGTACTACAATCTTTGGGGTTTGTAAATATTTTTCATGTCAAATAAATCCTAATTAAAACTATATATCGCTGACTGTTCTGCTTTTTTCTTTTGTCGTGTTGACAAATCAGCGTTTTTGGCATATAATAAAGCCAAAGAGACGTTTCCGCGATAGACGGTTACGCCCTCATAGTTAGGTTAAAAGAAATAACCGCAACCTTTGGACGGGTTTTGGGCGGTTATTTCTTTTTATGTTCAAGAATTGCCAGAATCAGTTTTATAACTGCAAGGACAACGTCTGCAATGCAAATCAATATGGGCAAGAGCGAAATAATTTCACCGATTGTCAAAAGCTGCATGAACATCCCCCCCATTCGTAATAAAATACTATGAGGGCGAGAATGTAACCGCTACCGTTTTCTTGGATACGCCTCTTCGGCTGTT
>CAVFUV010000006.1:0-21461 GCA_963625735.1 bacterium | reverse complement strand
AGCACAGACCTGCACAGTCTGCGGTGAAGTGCTTGCACCTGCAAAGGGTCACACAATGACAAAGACAGAGTGTGTTCCCGCAACATGTCAGCATACCGGTGTTATGGAACATTACACCTGCTCCGTATGCAACAAGATATTTGCGGATGAAGCCGGTGAAAAGGCTATCACTCTTGATGACACGGTTATCGAAATTGCAGACCATGACCTTGTAAATCATGATGCACAGGCTCCCACTTGCGATGAAATCGGCTGGGACGCATATGTAACATGCAAGAACTGCGATTATACAACATATTCCGAAATAGCGGCGCTCGGTCATGATTACAGCGAGTTCGTAAGCGACACTCCCGCAACCTGCACCGAGGAAGGCACAACAATTTATAAGTGCGTTCGCTGTGACGAAACGGAAATGAACACCACAAGCGCTCTCGGTCACGATATAAGCGTACTTGTAAGTGACACACCCGCAACATGCGAAGATAAGGGCGAAAAGGTCTACAAGTGTGTTCGCTGCGAAGAAACAAAGACGGAATACACCGACGCGCTCGGTCATGATTACAGCGAGTTTGTAAGCGAAACACCCGCAACCTGCACCGAAGAAGGCACAACAATTTATAAGTGTGTACGCTGTGACGAAACGGAAATGAACACCACAAGCGCTCTCGGTCACGATATAACCGTGCTTGTAAGCGACACGCCCGCAACCTGCACAACAAAGGGCGAAAAGGTCTACAAGTGTGTTCGCTGTGAAGAGAAAAAGACCGTAACAACAGACGCTCTCGGACACAACTTCGGCGAGTGGAAGGTAGTTACCGAAGCTACCGAAACAACAGCCGGTCTCAAACGCCGTGAATGCACACACTGTGACGCATACGAGGAGGAGACAATCCCCGTATCCGCAGGCAAGCGTGTTATCAAGTTTGTTAACATTGACAAAATGCATTACGTCCTCGACAATGACGGTGAAGAGTATTATGTATACAATTCCGGTTCCGTTTACTGGGACAAAAACCGTCCGCTTAATTTCACTGTTTACACATATTCAAACTTTGCATACAGCGATGTAATCGTAAAGGTTAACGGTGTTGAAATCAGCCCCGACGCAAACGGTGTTTATACTGTTCCCGCAGGTGACTCTCTTGCGGTTGTGACGGTTACCGGTGCGGTTGATAACGGCGACGGCACAAAGCTTTCATTCTGGGAGTGGCTTGTACGCCTCTTCAAGAAAATCTTCTCGGCATTCGGCAGTCTGTTCGGCGGCAACAGCGGATCAAACAGCTGAATGAAAAGTGAAATAATCTGAAATGGCAGGGGATTGGCAAAAAGCCGGTCCTCTGCTTTTTTTTGAAAAAAAAGGGTGGCGAGCGACCGCAGGGAGCGAGCGTAAGCCCGAGCAAGGCGAGGGCATAAGGCGGCGAGCAAGGCGAGCCGCAAGCCCGAGCAAGGCGAGGGCACATGCCGCGAGGAGCTTGCGAGGCAAGCGACGAGCGGCACGCCGCCTCGGATAGCGAGGCGGCACAACTGCCGTCAGAAGCGTAAGCGGTATGACGGCAAGCGTTACACTGACGGCTATGAAGCCGTAGGCAGCCGTTCGGAAGCGGCTTCCGGAATATACGATAAATTTGCCTTTTGCTCAAAGTAAAGGAATGTCGCTGACGAACGGCTCAGCTCCGCCCATGGCAAAGCCCCGCAACACCAAAAAAGCCCACCTCTTGCGAAGCTTATACAATCCAAGTCCGCAGGACTTCCGACATTGCTAATTGCTAATTGCTAATTGTATTGCGAAGCTTATACAATCCAAGTCCGCAGGACTTCCGACATTGTTAATTGTTAATTATAAAATGTTGTTCAGAATTATTAAAAAAAGCAAAAAAAGTTTTCCATTCCCTCTTGACATCCCCCTTGAAATCGTGTATCATAACATACTGCATTATAATGGATACGAATATCCTTTGATTTTTTAAGCCCTCCGAAAACAGTGGCAAAAAGTCAAAAAATCGTGTCCGTTATCGGAGCATTTTCGGTTATTTTCCCGATTTGCTCTGCGTCTCAGCGGATAATAAATTGAACGGAGTGATTTTCTAAATGGTGAAAGTGAAACCCGTAAAAGTTGGCAGGAAAACACGTTACAGCTTCTCCAAAATCAATGAAGTTATGCCTATGCCCAACCTCATTGAAGTCCAGAAGAACTCGTACAAGTGGTTTCTTGACACAGGTCTCAAAGAGGTATTGAGAGATATCG
Organism: bacterium; assembly: GCA_963625735.1. Classification (GTDB taxonomy): domain Bacteria; phylum Bacillota; class Clostridia; order Oscillospirales; family Acutalibacteraceae; genus RUG806. The sequence goes on along the minus strand of CAVFUV010000006.1, from coordinate 19,216 downwards.
GTGAGATTACCGACTACACAGGCAATCTGGTTCTCGATTTTATCGATTACCGTGTTGATCCCACACCTAAGTATACGGTAAAGCAGTGCAAGGAGCGTGACGCAACATACAACGCGCCTCTTCGTGTTACCGCAAGACTCTTAAACAAAGAAACCGGTGAAATTAAGATCAACGAGATCTATATGGGCGATTTCCCGATAATGACCGACAGCGGCACGTTTATCATAAACGGCGCGGAGCGTGTTATTATCTCTCAGCTTGTCCGTTCCCCCGGTGTATATTTCGATATGACCCGTGATAAGCTCGGCAAAAAGCTCTATGCCGCAACGGTTATTCCCAACCGCGGTGCATGGCTTGAGTACGAAACCGACCCCACAGGCGTATTCTATGTAAAAATAGACAAGAGCAAGCGACTTCCGATTACCACCTTCATCAGAGCTTTGGGCCTCGGTTCAAACCAGGAAATCAGCGATTTCTTCGGCTATGACGACCGCATCACCGCCACCTTCGAGAAGGATGTAACTAAGAACACAACAGAAGCTCTTCTTGAAGTCTACAAGCGTCTTCGTCCCGGCGAGCCTCCCACGGTTGACACCGCAACAAGCCACCTGTACGGACTGTTCTTTGACGATCACCGTTATGATCTGTCAAGAGTCGGCCGTTATAAATACAACAAAAAGCTCGGCATTCATGATCGTCTTCGCGGTCAGATTGCGGCAGAACCCATCTGCGATCCCGCAACGGGCGAGGTTCTGGCTGATGCCGGCACAAAGATAAGCAAGGAGCTTGCTTTCCAAATCGAGCAGGCAGGCGTAAGCGTCGCATATGTTGATGTCGAAGGTGTAACCGTAAAGGTTATTTCAAACGGCATGGTTGACGCGCTTCCTTATCTCCCCGGTTTCACTGCCGAAGAGCTTGAAGAAATCGGCGTTAACGAAAAGGTCTGCTATACCGTTCTTATGCAGATTCTTGACGCGGCAGGTGACGATGCCGATCACGACACGGCAGGTGACGATGCCGATCACGACACCGTTAAGAATGCCATCATCGAAAAGCTCGGCGAGCTCATTCCGAAGCATATTACAAAAGAAGACATTTTCGCCACAATCAACTACCTCAACTGCACGGCTCACGGTGTCGGCAACTTCGACGACATCGACCACCTCGGCAACCGTCGTGTACGCTCCGTCGGCGAGCTTCTTCAGAATCAGTTCCGCATTGGTTTTACACGTATGGAGAGAGTGGTCCGTGAAAGAATGTCCGTTCATACACAGGACAGCGGCGACATTACTCCACAGATGCTTATAAATATCCGCCCCGTAATTGCGGTTGTGCGTGAGTTCTTCGGTTCTTCACCCCTGTCGCAGTTCATGGATCAGACAAACCCCCTCGCGGAGCTTACAAACAAAAGACGTCTTTCCGCTCTGGGCCCCGGCGGTCTTTCGAGAGACCGTGCCGGATTCGAGGTTCGTGACGTTCACTATACACACTACGGCAGAATGTGCCCCATTGAGTCCCCCGAAGGACCCAACATCGGACTTATCTCCTATCTTGCCACATTCGCCAAAATCAATAAATACGGCTTTATCGAAGCACCTTTCCGCAAGGTCGACAAAGAGACCGGCCGTGTAACCGAGCAGGTTGAATACATGACCGCCGATGTCGAGGACGAGTACAGAGTCGCTCAGGCCAACGAACCCCTTGACGAAAACGGCTACTTCAAAAACTCCCGTGTAATTGTCCGTTATCGTGACGAATTCCAGGATGTTGACCACAGCATGGCAGACTACATGGACGTATCCCCCAGAATGGTCGTGTCCGTCGCGACGGCTATGATTCCGTTCCTTGAAAACGACGACGCGAACCGTGCTCTGATGGGTGCCAACATGCAGCGTCAGGCAGTTCCGCTTCTTAAAACCGAAAGCCCCATGGTCGGCACGGGTATGGAATATAAATCCGCCTGTGACTCCGGTGTATGCGTGCTCTGCAAACGTGCCGGTACGGTCACAAGGGTTTCCGCCGACAAGGTTGAAGTTACAACCGAAAACGGTACGGTTGACACATATGAGCTTCTCAAGTTCATGCGTTCAAACCAGGGTACCTGCATTAACCAGCGTCCCATTGTAAACGTAGGCGAGAAGATTGAGGTTGACGATGTTATCGCCGACGGCCCCGCAACAAGCGAAGGCGAAATCTCACTCGGCAAAAACGCTCTCATCGGCTTTATGACGTGGGAAGGCTACAACTACGAGGACGCCGTACTTATAAACGAAAAGATGGTCCGCAACGATGTCTATACTTCCATCCACATCGAGAAGTATGAAATCGAAGCAAGAGAAACAAAGCTCGGACCGGAAGAAATCACACGTGATATTCCCAACGTCGGTGAAGATGCACTTAAAGACCTTGACGAAAACGGCGTTATCCGTGTAGGTGCCGAGGTTCACTCCGGCGACATTCTCGTAGGTAAGGTTACACCCAAGGGCGAAACCGAGCTTACAGCGGAAGAGAGACTTCTGCGTGCTATTTTCGGCGAGAAGTCAAAGGAAGTCAGAGATACTTCTCTTAAGGTTCCTCACGGTGAATACGGCATTGTCGTCAATGTCGAAACCTTCACAAGAGAAAACAGTGACGAGCTCTCCCCGGGTGTCAACAAGATTGTCCGCTGCTATATCGCCCAGAAGAGAAAGATAAGCGTCGGCGACAAGATGGCGGGCCGTCACGGCAACAAGGGCGTTGTTTCACGCATACTTCCTCAGGAGGATATGCCCTTCATGGAAGACGGCACACCCCTTGATATAGTTCTTAACCCCCTCGGCGTTCCCAGCCGAATGAATATAGGGCAGGTTCTTGAAGTTCACCTCGGCCGCTGCTGCAGAGAACTCGGATGGAAGATTATGACCCCCGTATTTGACGGTGCTCACGAATCCGACATTAAGGATGCCTTTGCGGAAGTAAACCGTGTTGCCATAGAAAAGGCAAAGAAGAAGGCAGAGGAAGACGGCGTCGAGTTTGACGAGTCACAGGTACACCTTCTCTCCGATACCGGCAAGGTTACTCTTTATGACGGCAGAACCGGCAGAAAGTTCGACAACCCCGTAACGGTCGGTGTCATGTACTTCTTAAAACTGCATCACCTTGTTGACGATAAGATTCACGCCCGTTCAACAGGCCCCTACTCACTTGTTACACAGCAGCCCCTCGGCGGTAAAGCCCAGTTCGGCGGCCAGCGTTTCGGTGAAATGGAAGTCTGGGCACTCGAAGCATACGGCGCAGCTTATACACTTCAGGAAATTCTTACCGTTAAGTCCGACGACGTTGTCGGCCGTGTAAAGACATACGAAGCAATCGTTAAGGGACTCAATGTTCCCGCTCCCGGTATCCCCGAGTCATTCAAGGTTCTTGTCAAGGAACTTCAGGCTCTCGCACTTGACGTTTCCGTCTTTGATGATGAGGGTGCTCAGATTGACCTTCAGCAGGAATATGATGAGGATGAGGGCGAAGTCGACGCAAATGCAAACACCGACTTCAACGTCGTTAACGATGCCGAAAACGCGGGCGGCTACTCCGTAACAAGCGAAGAGTCCGAAGCCGCAGGCAACGCTTCATTCGGCGGCGACTCATATGACAATTCATATGATGATTCATACGATGATTCCTATACCGAAGATGACCCCGAACCCGATGACGATGATCTTTTAACCGTTCCCTCCGATTCGTTTGTTGACGAAGACGATGATTTCGACGATTTCGCCGATGCGTCCTCGTATATCTCAGACGATTTCGACAGCGACGAAGACTATTAATTCCGAATCTTTGAACACCGCACGTATTGTCCGCACGTGATAAAGGGTGCGGTGTGAACCCTTAAATTTATAAAAAAGGAGTTGCTGACTTAATGAGCGAAGGCGCGGTAACCGTAAAAAAATATACGGAAAACAATTATAACGAACTCAATTTCGAGTCAATCAAAATAGGACTTGCATCTCCCGATACCATCAGAGGATGGTCTTACGGCGAGGTTACAAAGCCCGAAACCATAAATTACAGAACTCTTAAACCCGAAAAGGACGGCCTTTTCTGCGAAAGAATCTTCGGACCCACCAAAGACTGGGAGTGCCACTGCGGCAAATATAAGAGAATTCGCTATAAGGGCAAAATCTGCGAACGCTGCGGTGTTAAAATCACCAAGTCAAAGGTTCGCCGTGAGCGTATGGGCCACATTGAGCTTGCCTGCCCCGTATCACACATATGGTACTTCAAGGGCACACCCTCAAGAATAGCTCTTATGCTCCACATCTCCCCCAAGGATCTCGACAAGGTTCTTTATTTCGCAAAGTACATTGTTATCGATCCCGGCGAGACGCCCCTCGAAAAATATCAGATTATTTCCGATAAAGAATATGACGAGACTGTCGAAAAGTACGACGAAGGCTCATTCAAGGCCAAGATGGGCGCGGAAGGCATAAAAGAGCTTCTTCAGGAAATCGATGTCGAAAAGCTGGCGGCTGAGCTTCGTGAGGAGCTTCAGACAGCAGTCGGTCAGAAAAAGGCGGCTCTTCTCAAGCGTCTTGAGGTTGTTGACGCGTTCCGTCTTTCCGGCAACCGTCCCGAGTGGATGATTCTTGACGTTATTCCCGTAATTCCCCCGGATATCCGTCCCATGGTTCAGCTTGACGGCGGACGTTTCGCGACAAGCGACCTTAACGACCTTTACAGACGTGTTATCAACAGAAACAACCGTCTCAAAAAACTTCTTGAGCTCGGCTCACCCGAAATTATCATAAGAAACGAAAAGAGAATGCTTCAGGAGGCTGTCGATGCTCTTATCGACAACGGCAGACACGGCAGAGCCGTAACAGGTCCCAACAACCGTCCTCTCAAGTCACTTTCCGATATGCTTAAAGGTAAGCAGGGTCGTTTCCGTCAGAACCTTCTCGGTAAGCGTGTTGATTATTCGGGCCGTTCCGTTATCGTTGTCGGCCCCGAGCTTAAAATATATCAGTGCGGTCTTCCCAAAGAGATGGCTCTTGAGCTTTTCAAGCCCTTCGTCATGAAGAGACTTGTTGAGCTTAACGAAGCCACAAACATCAAGAACGCACGCAAAATGGTTGACAGAGCCACTCCCGCCGTATGGGATGCTCTCGAAATCGTTATCAAAGACCACCCCGTAATGCTTAACCGTGCTCCCACACTTCACCGACTCGGTATTCAGGCATTTGAACCCATCCTTGTCGAAGGCAGAGCCATTAAGCTTCACCCGCTGGTCTGCACAGCTTTCAACGCCGACTTCGACGGCGACCAGATGGCTGTTCACGTTCCGCTTTCATCCGAGGCACAGGCAGAAGCGAGATTCCTTATGCTCGCCGCAAACAACCTGTTGAAGCCCTCAGACGGCAAGCCCGTTACCGTTCCCACACAGGACATGGTTCTGGGTTCATATTACCTTACCACCGTTCGTGATGACGAGCCCGGCACAGGTCATGTCTACAAAGACGAGGACGAGGCCGTTATGGCTTATAACGAGGGCGATCTCGGACTTCACGCTCCCATCAAGCTTCGCATTACAAAAGAGGTTGACGGCACAACATATACCGCAATCACCGATACAACACTCGGCAAGATTATCTTCAACCGTCCCGTTCCGCAGAATCTGGGCTTTGTTGAGCGTAACCCCGAGGATGCCGAGAGCATGGTAAAGCCCGAGGTTGACTTCCTTGTCGACAAGAAAAATCTCGGCAAGATTATCGACCGCTGCATTTCAATGCACGGCACAAATATTGCCGCAACCGTTCTTGACAACATCAAGAATCAGGGATACAGATTCTCAACCAGAAGCGGTATCACCGTTTCGGTATTCGATGCTATAATTCCCGAAAAGAAGAAAGAGTACGTTGATGCCGCACAGGCAAAGATTGACGTTATCATGTCAAACTACCGCCGCGGCCGTTACTCCGACTCCGAGCGCTCACAGGCCGTCATCAAGGTCTGGACCGAATGCACAAAGAAGGTTTCCGACGAGCTCAAAAAGAATCTCGATATGAGAAACCCCATCCACATGATGATCGATTCCGGTGCTCGAGGCAGTGCTTCGCAGCTGAACCAGCTTGCCGGCATGCGCGGACTTATCGCCAATACCGCAGGCCAGACAATCGAAATCCCCATCAAGGCTAACTACCGTGAAGGTCTTACCGTTGTTGAGTATTTCATTTCTTCGCGTGGTGCCCGTAAAGGACTTGCCGATACGGCTCTTCGTACGGCTGACTCGGGTTATCTTACACGTCGTCTTGTTGACGTTTCGCAGGAAGTTATCATCCGTGAGGATGACTGCGGCTGCACCGAAGGTCTTGTGGTTTCCGATATCCTCGGTGATGAAGACAACGTAATCGAGGGTCTCACCGAAAGACTTACCGGCAGATATCTTCTTCATGACCTTGTTGACGACAACGGTCAGACTGTCATGGACTGCAATCATATGCTCTCCGAAGACGACGCAAAGAAGATTGTCGCCGCGGGCTTCAAAAAAGTTACAATCCGTTCTCTTCTTACCTGCGACTGTGTTCAGGGTGTATGCCGCAAGTGCTACGGCAAAAACCTTGCAACCGGCCGGGAGGTTTCAATCGGTGAAGCTGTCGGCATTATAGCCGCTCAGTCAATCGGTGAACCCGGTACACAGCTTACCATGAGAACGTTCCACACCGGCGGTGTTACAACCACAGCCGATATTACACAGGGTCTTCCCAGAGTTGAAGAGCTGTTCGAGGCAAGGCGCCCCAAGACTCTCGCAATCCTCGCCCGCATCGGCGGTATGGTTTCATTCGTCGAAGGCAAGAAGGGCGCTCAGAATATCCTCGTATCCGGTGAAGAGGGCAGAGAGGAATACACAATTCCTTACGGCTTCAGACGCACCGTACAGGAGGGTGACATTATCGAAAAGGGCAAGGAGCTTACCGAAGGCTCCGTTGATCCGCACGATATACTCGATGTTCTCGGCGTTGAGGCTGTTCACAACTACCTTATCCGTGAAGTTCAGCGTACATACCGTACACAGGGCGTTGACGTTAACGACAAGCACATTGAAGTTATCGTCCGTCAGATGATGCGCAAGGTCAAGATAGTTGAAGCAGGCGACACGGATCTTCTTCCCGGCTCAACCGTTGACAAGTTCGACTTCAAGCACGCCAACAAAGAGGCACACAGGAAGGCGGACGCTAACGGCACAATCTGCATCGAAGCCACATGTGAGCCCGTTCTTCTCGGTATCACAAAGGCTGCCCTCGCAACCGATTCGTTCCTGTCCGCCGCGTCATTCCAGGAGACTACACGTGTTCTCACCGATGCCGCAATCAAGGGCAAGGTCGATCCGCTGGTCGGTCTTAAAGAGAATGTCATCATAGGCAAGCTCTTACCCTCCGGCACAGGCATGAAATGCTATAACGATGTAAAAGTCAGACATACACACAATGAGGATACCGACATTCCGGACTATGCTATTGTTAAAACTGACGAAAATTAATGAAAATCTTTGTAAAAGGTGTTGACAAAACATTGTCTGAAATGTTAGAATACCTAATTGTGCGAAGATAAATTGTCAAAAAGGGAAGTGTTCGCATGAATGCTTCCTTTTTGAATAAATTATTCTATTTGTAAGGAGGTGCACATAACTTGCCAACGTTTAACCAGCTTGTGCGCAACAGCAGAAAAACTCTTGAGAAGAAGTCAAAGGCTCCCGCTCTCGGAAAGGGTCTCAACTCTAAGAAGAACATCATGACAGACCACAACTCTCCCCAGAAGCGCGGTGTTTGCACAGTCGTCAAGACCGACACACCCAAAAAGCCTAATTCAGCTCTTCGAAAGCTTGCCAGAGTACGTCTTACCAACGGCATCGAAGTTTCGGCTTACATCCCCGGTGTAGGTCATAACCTTCAGGAGCACTCGGTCGTTCTCATCAGAGGCGGACGTGTTAAGGACCTTCCCGGTGTGCGTTATCACATCGTTCGCGGTACCCTTGATGCTCAGGGCGTTAACGGCAGAATGCAGGCCCGCTCCAAGTACGGAGCAAAGAAAGCCAAAGCCAAGAAAAAATAAGGCAAAGGCTGTTTAGCTCAAGACAAAATCTTTTTTGCAAGATTATCTATCACCAATGTGAGTTTATATATATAATGTATACCTCCCATTGGCGCAACGGGAATTTGTCACTCGAGTACCTATGATATCATTACTATGAAGGAGGGAAGTAAAGTGCCAAGAAGAGGCAATATAGCAAAACGTGATGTTTTGCCCGATCCGCTTTACAACTCAAAACTCGTAACACGTCTTATCAACAGTGTTATGTACGATGGCAAAAAGGGCGTAGCTCAGAGAATTGTCTACGACGCATTTGACATCATCAGAGAAAAAACAGGTAAGGAACCCCTTGAGGTTTTCGAAGCCGCAATGGAGAACGTTATGCCCCTGCTCGAGGTTAAGGCTCGCAGAGTCGGCGGTTCAACCTATCAGGTACCCATTGAGGTTCGCCCCGAAAGAAGACAGACGCTCGGTCTTCGCTGGATTACACTCTATGCAAGAAGCAGAAGCGAAAGAACCATGAAGGAAAGACTTGCAAACGAAATCATGGACGCTGTCAACGGAACAGGTTCCGCATACAAGAAGCGCGAAGATACACACAAGATGGCAGAAGCCAACAAGGCTTTCTCGCACTTCCGCTGGTGAGCACTTGCTCATTTATTTTAAGTTCATTTTTTGGAGGAAATTATGCCAAGACAGGTATCACTTGAATTAACAAGAAATATCGGTATTATGGCTCATATCGATGCCGGTAAAACTACCACTACCGAGAGAATTCTTTTCTACACAGGCATAAACCATAAGCTCGGCGAAACCCATGACGGCGATGCCACCATGGACTGGATGGCACAGGAGCAGGAGAGAGGTATTACAATCACCTCCGCTGCTACAACATGCTTCTGGAAGGGTCACCGCATCAATATTATCGACACTCCCGGTCACGTTGACTTTACTGTTGAAGTTGAACGTTCACTTCGAGTTCTCGACGGCTCCGTTACTGTGCTTTGCGCAAAGGGCGGTGTTGAGCCCCAGTCTGAAACCGTTTGGAGACAGGCTGATAAATACCACGTTCCCAGAATGATCTACATCAATAAGATGGACATTATGGGTGCTAACTTCTATCACGTTCTCGACATGATCAAGGACAGACTCAAGTGCAACGCTGTTCCGATTCAGCTTCCCATCGGTGCTGAAAACGACTTCACGGGCATAATTGACCTTGTTGAGATGAACGCTACAATTTACGACGACAAGGAAGGCCTCAAGACCGAGATCGTTCCCATTCCCGACGATATGGTGGAGCTTGCAAACAAATATCGTGAACAGCTTCTCGATCACGTTGCCGAGATGGACGACGAACTCATGGAAAAGTACCTCGAGGGTGAAGAGCTCACCATCGACGAAATCAAGAGAACTATCCGCAAGTCCACAATAGCAAACTCAATGGTTCCCGTAACCTGCGGCACATCCTACCGCAACAAGGGCGTACAGAAGCTGCTTGACGCTGTTGTAGACTTCATGCCGTCACCCCTTGATATCGGCGCCGTTGTCGGCACAGACCCCGCAACAGGCGAAGAAATATCACGTGAAGTATCCGATGACGAGTCTTTCTCCGCTCTCGCATTCAAGATTGCTACCGACCCCTTCGTCGGAAAGCTCTGCTTTACAAGAGTTTATTCCGGTATCGCTCATGCGGGCGAGACCGTTTACAACTCCACCAAGGGCAAGAGTGAGCGTCTCGGACGTATACTTCAGATGCACGCAAACCACAGAGCAGACCTCGAGCAGTGCTACTGCGGCGACATCTGCGCGGTTGTCGGTGTAAAGAACACAACAACCGGTGATACGCTTTGCGACGAAAAGCATCCCATTATCCTTGAACAGATGGAGTTCCCGGAGCCCGTTATCAGAGTTGCCATCGAGCCCAAGACCAAAGCAGGTCAGGAGAAGATGGGCATAGCTCTTATGAAGCTCTCCGAAGAAGACCCCACATTCAAGTATTATACAGACGAAGAAACAGGCCAGACAATTATCGCCGGCATGGGCGAGCTTCACCTTGAAATCATCGTTGACAGAATGCTTCGTGAATTTAAGGTTGAGGCAAACGTCGGTGCTCCTCAGGTTGCATACCGTGAGACGGCTACCAAGAACGCAGAGACAGACACCAAGTTCGCGCGTCAGTCCGGCGGTCACGGTCAGTACGGTCACGTTAAGATGAGACTTGAGCCCAATCCCGGCAAGGGCTTCGAATTCGTCAACGAAGTTGTCGGCGGTGCTATTCCGAAGGAATACATCCCCGCAGTTGAAGCAGGTATCAGAGGCGCTCTTTCATCGGGTGTTCTTGCCGGTTATCCGGTAGTTGACATTAAGTGCACCGTTTACGACGGTTCTTATCACGAGGTCGACTCATCCGAAATGGCGTTCAAGATCGCCGGCTCCATGGCCCTTAAGGATGCCCTTAACAAAGCGGGCTGCGTTCTTATGGAGCCCATCATGAAGATTGCCGTTACCGTTCCCGATGATTATCTCGGAACCGTTATCGGTGATATCAACTCCCGCCGCGGTATGATCCGCGATCAGGAGAACAGAAACGGCGCAACTCAGGTTAATGCCGACGTGCCCCTTTCTTCAATGTTCGGTTATGCCACAGACCTTCGTTCCAAGACACAGGGCCGTGGTCAGTACGTTATGGAGCCCAGCCACTATGCACAGGTTCCGAAGTCAATAGCCGAAGCTATCTGCAAGAAATAATCCGATTTTAATCGGTATTATTCAAAATTGCTATTGCAATTATAACTTTTCTTTGATATAATTCAAAGGTAAATAAATTTGATACTCTACCATAAGGAGGAAAATTTCTCATGGCAAAAGCTAAGTTTGAAAGAACTAAACCCCATGTAAACATCGGCACCATCGGTCACGTTGACCATGGTAAGACAACCCTTACAGCTGCTATCACAAAGACTCTCGCTATGAAGGGCGAGGCTGACTTCGTTGATTACGCTAACATCGATAAGGCTCCCGAAGAGAGAGCTCGTGGTATCACGATCAACACCGCTCACGTTGAGTATGAGACAGAGACTCGTCACTATGCTCACGTTGACTGCCCCGGCCACGCCGACTACATCAAGAACATGATCACCGGCGCTGCTCAGATGGACGGTGCTATCCTTGTTATCGCTGCTACCGACGGCCCCATGGCTCAGACAAAAGAGCACCTTCTTCTTGCTCGTCAGGTTGGCGTTCCTTACATCATCGTTTTCATGAACAAGTGCGATCAGGTTGACGATCCCGAGCTCATCGAACTCGTTGAAATGGAAATCCGTGAGACTCTTAACGAGTATGAATTCCCCGGCGATGATACACCCATCATCAAGGGCTCCGCTCTTAAGGCTCTTGAGTACAGCGGCGACGATGTAAACGCTCCCGAGCTTGCTTGCATCTGGGAACTCATGGAAGCTGTTGATACTTATATCCCCACTCCCGACAGAAAGGCCGACCAGCCCTTCCTTATGCCTGTTGAAGACGTATTCACGATCACCGGTCGTGGTACTGTTGCTACCGGCAGAGTTGAGAGAGGCCAGCTCAAGACAAACGAATCCGTTGAGATCGTCGGTCTTGTAGAAGAGAAGAGAACTGTTGTCTGCACAGGTATCGAGATGTTCAGAAAGATCCTCGACTATGCAGAGGCAGGCGACAACATCGGTTGCCTTCTTCGTGGTGTTCAGAGAAACGAGATCGAAAGAGGTCAGGTTCTCGCAAAGCCCGGTACAATTCATCCTCACACAAAGTTCAAGGGTCAGGTTTACGTTCTTACAAAGGATGAAGGCGGCCGTCATACTCCTTTCTTCAACAACTATCGTCCTCAGTTCTATTTCAGAACCACAGACGTTACAGGCGTTATCTCCCTTCCCGAAGGCACAGAGATGTGCATGCCCGGCGACAACGTAGATATGGATGTTGAGCTTCTTAAGCCCATCGCTATCGAAAAGGGTCTTCGTTTTGCTATCCGTGAGGGCGGCAGAACAGTTGGTTCAGGCGTTGTTATCGCTATCAACGAATAATTTTTGTTGAATAACTCATAAAATTGCGTCCGCATCGGTCAAAAGCCCTTGCGGGCGTTTTTTGCTGCAGTGACATTGACTAACAACTGATAATTTGGTAGAATATAAAAGCCATTGAACAAGTTAGCAAGGGGCTTGGACAAGTGTGGAGTGTGGAGAGTGGAGTGTGGAGCTTTGGTAAGTGTGGAGTGTGGAGAGTGGAGTTTGGAGTTTTGCTGCTTCGGGTGCTGAATTAAAAAGCTATGCATAAAATAAAACTGTCGTAAGTAATTAAATTCAGAAGTTGCGAAGCTATATAAATCAAGTCCGTAGGACTTCCTCAGTCACCGGCCCCCGGCCCCTGACCCCCGTCCCCTTTAGTTCGATTTCTCTTAAACTATTATAAAATATACTAACTTGCAAATAAAAGAGAGGTAACACCATGAATATAACCCTTTTACGTCCCACAATAAAAGAAACCCTCTGGGGCGGCAGAAAGCTTATCGATGACTTCGGCATGCAGACCGATAAGGACAATGCCGCCGAGGCGTGGCTCCTGTCGTGCCATAAAGACGGGCCGTCCTATGCTGTCGGCGGAAAATATGACGGCAAAACGCTTGCCGAAATTATCGAAATCGAGGGTAAACAGGTTCTCGGCACGAACAACGCCGAAATTAACGGCTTCCCGGTGCTTATCAAGATTATAGATGCCTGCGACAAGCTCAGTGTCCAGGTGCATCCCGGTGACGAATACGCCCGCCGTGTCGAAAACGAGAACGGCAAAACCGAAGCATGGTTTGTTCTTGAAGCCGAGGAGGGTGCCGAGCTTATCTACGGCCTTAACAAAGATATGACCCGTGAGGCGTTTGCCGAGAGCATCGAAAACGGCACGCTTCTTGATAACTGCAACCGTGTAAAGGTAAAGCCCGGCGATGTCGTGTTTATTCCGTCCGGTATGCTTCATGCTATCGGTGCCGGCATTCTGCTTGCCGAGGTTCAGCAGAGCTCCAATGCCACATACCGTGTTTTTGACTATGAACGCCGAGACAAAAACGGCAACAAGCGTGAGCTTCATGTCAAAAAGGCTTGCGATGTCGTGACGCTTAATCATATCGATGCAGACTTTTCTCCCGAGGGCGATATAATCAAGCTTGACGGAGCGACAAAACAGGCGCTTACTCACTGCAGATTTTTCTCTATGACCAAGCTTAACGTTAACGGCACATTTGCGGATACTGCGGACGAAAAATCTTTCGTTTCGATTCTTGTGCTTGACGGGCAGGGGAGTATCTCCGACGGCAAAAACACAATCGAACTCAAAAAAGGTGCGAGTGTGTTTATCCCCGCATCCTTTGGCAAGTATACTTTTAGCGGTAGCTTTACCGCACTTGAAACCAGAACCTGAGAGGTTAGACAATGGCTCTTTTAAGTGTGCAGAACCTTACCGTGTCATTCGGTGAGCGTGATGTTCTGCGAAATGTGTCCTTTGATGTGGCAAAGGGCGACCGCATCGGGCTTATCGGCTCCAACGGGTGCGGCAAAACTACACTTTTCAATACGATAATCGGGAATATCGAGCCTTCCGACGGGGCTGTTGTCCGCGCATCGAATACGGCAATCGGCTGTGTAGAACAGCACGCCTGCGCAACGAGCGACAAAAGCGTATATGAAGAAATGCTGACCGTTTTTTCGTCGCTTGAGGCTCTGGAACGTGAGCTTGAGGATGTCCACAAAAAGGTTGAAGCGACAAACGGCGCCGTGCCTGAGTATATCGAAAAACAGAGTGAGTTAACCGAGCTTTTCCAGTCAAGGGGAGGGCTTACTTTTCGTGCCCGCGCACATTCGTGTCTTTTGGGACTTGGATTTACGGCGGAGGATGAAACTCTGCCTGTATCCTCACTCTCGGGCGGTCAGCGGACCAAGCTCAGTCTCGGCAAGCTGCTTTTGAGCGAACCCGATCTGATGCTTCTTGACGAGCCGACAAATCATCTTGACACCGTGAGTGTTGAGTGGCTTGAGGATTTTCTCTCGAAATATAACGGCAGTCTGATTGTCATATCGCATGACCGATATTTTCTTGACCGAGTGACGACACGCACGCTTGAAATTACCGTCGGCAGGCTTATCGCCGGCAAGGGCGCGTATACCGAATATATGAAAAACAAGGCTCTGCGTCTTGAAAGTGACCGCCGAGAATACGAAAAGGGCATGCTTGAAATTAAGCGTATCGAAAAAATGATAGAAAAGCAGAAGACCTTTTCGATGGAACGGAACTATATTACAATCGCCTCAAAAGAGAAGCAGATTGAACGAATACGGGCTTCTCTCCCCGAACTGCCGCCGAAAGAGGGGACATATAAACTGCGTTTTACCGATGTCACACGAAGCGGCGACGAGGTCCTTTTTGTTGAGAATCTGACAAAATCGTACGGCGAAAAGACACTTTTTGAAAATGTTAATTTCAGAATGACACGCGGCGAAAGAGTATTTCTTATCGGACCGAACGGCTGCGGCAAGTCTACTCTTTTATCTGTTTTGATGCGTAAGACCGTGCCCGACAGCGGACTTTTTCGCTTCGGTGTCGGTGTAAAAATCGGCTATTTTGAGCAGACACAGCGTGAGCTTATGTCCGACAAAACCGTGCTTTATGAAATATATGACCGCTTCCCGGGGCTGTCGGTTCCCGAAATCAGGGGCTATCTCGGCGCGTTTATGTTCCGTAATGATGAGATAGAAAAACGTATGTGTGACCTCTCCGGCGGTGAGCGCGCCAGAGTTGCACTGCTTATTCTTATTCTTAAGAAGCCGAATTTTCTTATATTGGACGAGCCGACAAACCATCTTGATGCCGCCTCCCGTGAGGTGCTTGAGGAGGCTCTGTCCGATTTTGAAGGAACTTTGCTGTGCGTATCGCATGACCGCTATTTTGTAAATCGTCTTGCCACACGCATACTCAGCTTCAACGGGAGCAGAATAGACACCCTCGACGGCAATTATGACGACTATGTCGCTTTTATGAAAAACACTCCGGCAGTGTCCGCGTCTTCACAGAAAGCGGAGAAAAAGCCTAATGAATATGTCCTACGCAAAGAGCGTGAGCGTGAGGAACGCAAAAAGGCGACCCGCATAAAAAAGCTGGAACAGGAAATTGCCGAGCTTGAAAAAAGAGCCGACGACATAAACAGCACTCTGCTTTTGCCCGAAGTTGCCGCCGATTACGAGAAAATCACCGAGCTTACAAACGAGCTAAACGAAATCACCTCGCAAAAAGACGACCTCGAGACCGAATGGCTGGAGCTTAACGGCGGGTGAGTATTAGATATAGAATCTTTTTAAAGTAATGTGAGACTGTACAGTATGCTTTATACTGTCGTTATGCAGACTGAATATCCGTAATGTTATTTGTAATTGCTAATTGCTAATTGCACATTGCTAATTGAAAAAGCCCCGGCTATCAACCGAGGCTTTTTTTATTTACCTTAATTTTTATCTTACTTCTGCAATATCGGGAATGTGTCATCCAGTCTTATTGCATATCTGAGAATGTATCTTGCGTCCTTTACCGAGATTTTGCCGTCGCCGTCAACATCGCCGACCTTTTTGAGAATGCGTGAAGGCTCGCTTTCAAGTCCGACTGCGTATCTGAGGGCGATACGGGCATCCTCAACGCTTATTCCGCCGTCAACGTTCAGGTCACCGTAAAGGTAATCGTTCAGGTCAACGTCCGTGGCGTTTGTGTAAGCGTAAACCTTGCCGCCGAGAACCGCTTTTCTCATGTACTGCGGATACGCATCCGAATCGTAAATCGTACGCTGTTTATCCGAAAGCGCAAGCCACAGAATGAAATCAACCGCCGTCTCATGCGTGTATTCCATATTCTTGTGGTTGCATATAAACCATGTGTTTTCGGGCAAAAAGCACGTTGAAGCGTCAACATATTTGTTCGGGTCCATGTGTGAATGATTGCCGTATGTGCATGTTGTTGTCGTTTTTATGCTGCTGTCAATGTCGCCTGTCTTTACGCCGAAGCCCGCATATCTTGTTGCTACAAGACCGTCGGACTGCTCGTCAATTCTTGCCGTTACGGGCAGAATCTGCAGGCCGTAACCCGCAACAATGCATGTGTTTATTCCGCCTGACTGTGCTTCTTCAAGTGTGCTCTGAGTGTTCGCAAGCACCGTGCGGTAGTTCTCTATCTTTTCGAGAAGCTCCTTCGACATGGAGGCTCTTGAACCGAACATCATCTTTATTGCGTCCTCGTAATCTTCTTCCGGGACAAGTGCCCAGAAGCCGGGGACATACTTCATGACATCTTTTATTGCCAGGTTGTAGAGCGAATTTTTGTTGGAGCTCAACACGGATTTGTAGCCTTCGCCGATCATGTTAAGAAGCTCTTCCTTCTGTGCTATCTGCGAGAAAATGACAAGTCCTATCTTGACCCAGAGCTCGGCATAGTTGTTTTCGCCCATGTATCTGGCAAGAAGGGAAGTGAAAAATCCGCCCGGATCCTGCTCGATATATCTTGCGAGTGCGTCACCGACATCCTCGCCGTCAATAGCTTCTTTTATGGAAGTGCCGATATCGAAAATATCGTCGCCTTCTTTAATTGTGACACCCTTGATAATGTCGCCGCTCATAATGCCGCCGATAAGCGAACTGCCCATTGCGTCTGAATCGAGAAATACGCATGAACGCAGATATTTCTTGGCGTGATCCATATGTGCGTAAAGGTAGCTGTTAACCACATTGCCGCCTGTGCCGCCCGAAACAAGAGCTACACGGCTCAATGAGGGCTTGGCCATAAGAAAATCAATGTAATCCATCAGCTTGTCGGCATTCTCGGTGGGGTCAAGACGCCAGTCGTAGTTGAAAACATAGATATTGTCGGTGGGGATTTTTCCGTCGGCATATTTTACGAGAGCTTCAATGTTTTCGGTGTAAATATCCTCGGTTGTGTTTTCGGTCACGGGACGGCGATATTCGAGTGCTCCGACGTTTTTATCCTCGGAATTGCCGTATTCGTCCATTCCTATGTCACGGAACATCATCTTGATGCCCGCAGCCGCCTTAGTGACACCGCTTGTCGTGTTACTCTCCTGCGACGCAATGGCAAGACCCGTCAGCACATCAATTGCACTGCTGTTAAACGTCTCACTGCCGACCTTGAAAACAAGAGTTTCGGTGTCAACACTGAATGCTGAGCTTGACTTGTTTGTCTTATAAAGGCTTATGTCGCTCATGTCAGGGACATAAACGAGAGCCGTATCGGTGCTGTCATAGATAACCGCGCCTGCCGTCAGCGGAAATGAACAAATCATTATTGCCGCCAAAAGCATGGATATGACTTTTATAACCTTGTTGTGTTTCATGGATTTTCCTCCCGTTCTTTTATCAGAAGATTGCGTATATCGCGACCGCACAAACACTGAGTGCCATAAGCACGGCAAGGATAATTGCGACTATTCGTGTAAATTTTTTGTTCATTTTATTCACCTATTCCCAGCATCTCAAGAATTTCTTTTTTGTAAGATTCTGTCTGCCGCTCGGCACACTTGGGGCACGCGCCGTTTGCCATTATATAGACCTTTATCTTCGGCTCGGTGCCCGCCGGACGAACAACAACCTTGTCGCCGTTGTCGAGTGTCATTATAATCACGTTCGACTTCGGAAGTGTTATCGGCGTTGTTTTGCCGCTTAACTTGTCAAGAGAAACGGAAAGCTTGTAGTCGTCAACCGTCTTTACCGGCTGATTGCCGAGTACATCGGGTGTGGAGTTTCTGAGCGTGTCCATAATGCCGACCATCTTTGTCATGCCGTCGGCACCTTCAAAATAGAAGTTGAACAGCGAGTTTTTCCAGTGACCGAAACGCTTATAGAGATCATTCATCGCGTCAATCAGTGTCTTGCCGATCGATTTATAGTACGATGCCATTTCGCATATCATCATAGAGCCGTTGACGGCGTCCTTGTCACGGGTGTGAGGTCCTGTAAGGTAGCCGTAGCTCTCTTCGAATGCCATTTCAAATCTGTCGGCTTCGCCCTTTTCTTCGAGCATCGTAATGTATTCGCCCATGTACTTGAAGCCCGTGAGCGTATTTACAACCTCGGCACCGTAGCTCTCGGCGATTCTTGTCGCCATATCGGTGGTGACGATTGATTTTATGATAATCGGATGTTCACAGAGCGTGCCTTTTGCTTTTTTCTGAGAAAGAATATAATCAACAAGCAGACAGCCGACATCGTTGCCCGTGAGGAGTGTATATTCACCTTTGTTAAGAACTGCAATGCCCACTCTGTCGCAGTCGGGGTCGGTTGCGAGAAGCAGATCCGTCTTTTTGTTTTCGGCAAGCTTCAGCGCCTCGTTAAACGCCTCTCTGATTTCGGGATTCGGGAACGGGCAGGTAGGGAAGTTGCCGTCGGGATTTTCCTGTGTCGGAACAACCGTGACATCCTTAATGCCTATCATATCGAGAATGTGTCTGACGGGCTTGTTGCCTGTGCCGTTGAGGGGAGTGTATATTACGCTCAGCCCTGCGTTCTTGATGACATCCTCATTTATTACACGTGACTTTACAAGGTCATAGAATTTATCGATAACTTCATCGGGAACGAAACTTATTTTGCCCTCTTTTACAGCTGTGTCAAAATCAACCGTGCCGACATCCGAGAACATATCAATCTTGTTTATGTAGGCGAGTGTCTTATCCGCCGCCGTGTCTGTCATCTGATAGCCGCGTTCGTCATAGCACTTGTAGCCGTTGTATTTTGAGGGGTTGTGGCTTGCGGTGATTATGATACCGGAGCTGCATTTTAACTCTTTGACACTGTATGCGACAATGGGAGTGGGGATAAGCTCTTTGAAGAGATATACCTTTACGCCGCCTGCGGCAAGCACACACGCCGCTTCTTTTGCGAAAAGTGAGCTGTTAATGCGTGAATCATAGCCTATGACGCATGACGGATTCTTAAAATCATCGTTTAAGTATCTGCAAAGACCTTCGGTAGCCTTGCGAACGGTATATATGTTCATTCTGTTTGTGCCGGCACCGAGAACGCCTCTGAGACCCGCAGTGCCGAAGGAGAGATCCTGCCAGAAACGGTCTGTT